>CAZOTB010000042.1:0-42380 GCA_964582645.1 uncultured Verrucomicrobiota bacterium
AATCGCGGTTCAGCCTTTCGAAAAAGGAGTTGACAGTCCCCGTGCGAAAACCCGCCTGGCTCAAACGCTACGTGGTTGTCAATCCCCTGGACGGCGACAAAATCATCCCTTCACGCGAAGCCGGAAATTCGATTGTGCTTGAACTGTCGGTCGAAACGGTGGTACTCGCGCATGTCAAAGAAGCTGTACCCGTCGTGCACTGAACAATTCCGGAGGTTCCTGTGAACACCATGGTGAAGCTGATTATTGGCGTGGCGATGTCGAGTTCGTTCCTTATGGGCAGCGCTTTCGCGACGTGCAGCGTCGCTCCTTCGAATGGCACCTTCTGTCTGAATGAATCGGTGATCTTGTCCGCAACTCAGAACATCAGTACCAACGAAGAGCCCGACGACCCTTGTGGTTGTGGCGGAATGTGGGGCAATCCTGCAACCACGCGCGGATGGTCTGGGAATTTCACAGGCATAACGAACGGTGCGAGCGTCAACCTGGTTACATCCACGACAGGTTCCAAGAGCGTCAGCGTCCACTTCACGAACATCTGAACGTGTTCGGTGCAAACCAACTCAGAGCCGATTACGTTCACCAACTTATGCACTGCATCAGGGAGCTACACGGTGGTTGGCGTTACAAGCGTGAGCCCCTCAACGACCGAAATCTGTGCAGGCACCTCGGAAGGTTTCACCGCGTCACCGGTTGGAGGAAGCAGCTTCCCCAACGGCGAACCGACATGGTCTGTGACGCCGAGTAGTGCGGGCACATTCAGCCCCGGTTCCGGTCCCACAACGACATTTACTGCCGCTTCTACCTTCGGCGGCGCAGCGACGATTACTGCGAATTGCGGCGGTTCATCCAGCTCTGCCACCCTGAACTCCGTTCTGGTCAGCAGCCTGACCCCTAACAAAGGTTGCGTCGGTTTCGCGTACAATGTTACGATTTCGGGTGCCGGATTCACCCAGCCCGTGACAGTTGAAGTAGATGACCCGGCCGTGTCGGTTTCCAATGTCCAGTACGTGAATGATCACACCGTTACCGCCACGTTCACGATAGGCGTGGTGCAACTGGGAGGGGTGAGAGACGTTAGCGTAAACGGATGCACAGGAAGCGGCACATTCAAAGTGCAAGTCCCGAGCAAAATTGGCGAAGCAGCAGCACCGTCAGTGGCGGGCGACGGAACACGAGGACTTTTCAAGTACCAGGTACAAGATCAAGATGGGGAGCCAATCGCTCAAGCAGGAATGCCAGTGTTTGAATCGTTTGCAGGTACAGCTACGGTATATGACCTCGCGAGTTGTGACGCAGGCTATAATTGCACGACTGTCTTGCAGGGGCCCGGGTCATTTGGGCAACCAGCTTTTAACCATTTGACGGACAGCGATGGGACTGGCCAATTTCCGGATCCCGTGGGATCACAGCCCGGGCCGCTTAAGTCACTTCGGAATCAATTCACCGTTGATATCGTGTACAAGATCACAAACGTGAACCATGTCTACGAAGTGCGATTGGGGAGTCCTGTGACCCGATTTTCGCTGTTACCCGTCTGGGTTCAACAGATCTGCCAGACGGCTATTAAACAGGGACAAGGGAACCAAGTCCTTGTAGGCAATTGTGGCGTCTCACATGCGCCTAGCCCTTAAGCACGAAAGGTACGCAATAAAAACGGAGGCAAAATGAAACTGCTAGTAAAGGTTCGTAATACAGGCGGGAGGATCGTGGGTACTTTAGTCATCGCCAGCCTCGCCGCTGGAACACCATGTCTGGCTGAGGACTCAGCAGGATCGGCTTCCCCGACCTCGACTGCGGTTGCAGCCACCGCGAATGTCCTCGAGGCCAGCACTGATGTTAATGAGGTTCCCGAAGACCTGAAGGTGCCGATGGAGGCGTTTGCAAAGAATGGCATCCAAGTCAAGGAACTGGACAGACTGAGGGAGTTGCTGGTCTCCAAAGGTGCCAAAGTTTGCCTTGAAAAGCTCGGAGATGGAGTAGATGTCCCCCCTCAATCTGCAAAGCGCAGCACGGTCAAAGAGATCCTCGATTACATATGTGAAACCGGCAAATACCGATACGAGGTTCGCGGCACCATAGTGAATCTTTACCCATCGCGAGCGCTCGAACTCGGGGAGCAGTACCCACTGAACAGACGAGTGGCGAGCTTGGCTCTGCACGACACGAGCGTCGAAGATGCTGTTGAGAAGCTTTCGCTTGCGACGGGTGAGGAGCTAGGAATTCTCCAGTTGACCGGCACAGTCGAAAGGGCACCGAAGATTTCCCTTACAATCGAAAATATGACTGTGCGAGAGGCGCTCAATCGGATTTTAAGTGCTGCCGGCTTGAAATATTGGACAAGCTTTGTGATGGAGCTGGCACCACAGAACACTGTTGATGGGCAGGCCCATTACTATGCGGGGCTCATCATCAATTAAGAGGGCGCTCGAGTTCAAGTGCGCGCACCACAGTTCTGGATAGCTCTGCTGTCTGTTGCCTCTGCGGTTGAGATGCCCGCTCTTCTGGTTGCAGAGTTCCCCGGCATCGAGAACATCATAGAGTACTCGGACGCCATTGCCATCGTGGCAGTCCAACGAGACGAAGGAGTGGCGAGCGTCGAGCCATACTGCATGTATCGTGTTCGCGTCGAAAAGTCATTGAAGGGTGACCTGCCAGAGTCGAAGGAGATATCCATCGGCATATTCTCCCTGCCCCTTGGCAAGCTCCGCGAGTTGAAGAAGTCATACTACATGGAGTTCACAACGGGGACTCGCCAACTCGTGTTCCTCAAGGAGCCTGATCGGGACAGGGGTGGTCTCATGCCGTTCTACTGCAATTTGGGATACGAAGGCTCTCACATCACACTGTCACCCACGACGAAGGTCGGAGTCCTGAGCGCCACCAACCTGCCTGCTACGATACGATTTCTCCTGAAGGAGAGCATGGAATTTGAACGAGACCAGCACGAGTCGTTGCAGAAAGAGTTGAGGGAGATTCTTGGAGAGAAAGAACGTACCAAGGGAAGCTCGTAGTCCAGCGCTGGGAGTAGTTGCTGAACTTGGTCCTCGCTCCGTAAGCTCGGCGAGAGCCGCTGACGATAAAAACAACAAGCCCATGTTCCATCCCTCGCGGTGTCTCTGGCTGTGCTGTCAGCTTTTGGCTTGGCGGCGATCTTCCTATCCCTGATGGCGAAGACCGCTCGCGATGATCTGTCTCTCACACCGCTGCTGGTGGACGCGGCGCGGCAGGGGAATACGGAATCGTTGAGCGAGCTTCTGCAAAAAGGCGCTGACATCAACGCCAAAGGCAAGGAAGGTTACGCCCCCATCCATGCTGCGGTGTGGTACAATCGGACGAACACACTCTCGCTGCTGCTGGACAAGAAGGCGGATGTGAACGCCCGAGTGTGGGGTGGTTGGACTCCGCTGATGGTCGCAGCGCGGGATCGGAAACCAGCAATCGTGGAAGCCTTGATCGCCAACGGCGCAGACTTGGAGGCCCAGGACGACGACGGCGACACGGCCATGAGTATCGCGGCCAAAGCGGGCCGGCACGAGATCATGGAGATTCTGAAGAAAGCGGGCGCGAAACCGCCTCCCGACCTGCTCAGTGCGGCGGGACTGGGCGACATCGCGACAGCCAAGAAGTTGCTCGACCAAGGCGTTGACGCGAACACCCGCGAGAAACTCAAAGGGGGAACCGCCTTGATGTGCGCGGCGAGGAACGGACATGCTGAGATCGTGATGATGCTCATTGCAAAGGGTGCCGATGTGAACGCACGGGATGAATTTTCTCTTTCGCCGCTATTACATGCCGTGATGGGAAAGAAACTCGAGTGTGCAAAACTCCTCCTGGCTGCCGGCGCAGATGTCAACGCCCTGAACCAGTACGGGCAGACGCCGCTGTTCTTCGCCGCATTCTCTGGCAATCTGGACATGATCCGACTCCTCCTCGAACAGAAAGACGTGGTTGACGCCAAAGACACTGCGGGGCGAACCGCGTTGTCCGAGGCGTTAAGGATCAACAACGCCGAGATGATCAAGCTGCTCGAAGAAGCGGGTGCCCAGAAATAGGGCCGTGGGCGCGTACGGCAGAATTTTTCGAGTGCGAACGCACGGAAACTCTCTTATCTTCCCGCGCGATGACGCCGACCGAAGCAACCATCGCCCTCAACATGTTGCCCAATATCGGGCCGGTACGGGTGCGGGCATTGCTCGAAGCGTTCGGTGAACCGCAGGCAATCCTCAACGCAAACGCCAGCCAACTCAGGAAGGTGCCGGGCGTCGGCACCGAAGTGGCCGACAGCATCACGCGCTGGCAACAACTCGCCGACCTCGACGGCGAACTGAAACGCATCGAGCAGGCCGGTGCCCATGTCCTCACGCAACGGGACGGTGCTTATCCGCCGATGCTCAAGGAGATCGCATCTCCGCCGCTCGTGCTCTACGTCAAAGGAAAGCTCGACGAACGCGAGAAGCGTTGCGTCGGCATCGTCGGTTCGCGAAACACAACCTATTACGGACGCGAGGCCGCCCAGCGCCTGGCGATCCAGCTCACGCACTGTGGGCTGACTGTCGTCAGCGGTGGCGCGCGCGGCATTGACACGGCGGCGCATGAAGGCGCGCTCAAGATCAAGGGCCGTACCGTGTGCGTGCTCGGCTGCGGGCTGGACGTTGTATATCCACCTGAGAACAAGAAACTGTTTGAGCAGATTGCGGAGACGGGCGCGGTGGTCAGCGAATTTCCATTCGGCACCAAACCCGACAAGCAGACGTTCCCCATGCGCAACCGGATCGTCAGCGGCATCTCGCTGGGGTTGCTGGTGGTCGAAGCCGGCATGACGAGCGGGGCGTTGATCACGGCACAGATGGCGCTCGAACAAGGCCGGCAGGTGTTCGCCGTGCCCGGACGGATTGATTCGCCGCTGAGCAAGGGCACACACCGGTTGATCAAGGAAGGGGCGAAACTGGTCGAGGATGCCGAGGACATTCTTGCCGAGTTCGAGTACCTCTTTGCCCGTCGAAGCCCCAAAACCAGCCCGTTGGCGGCGGGCACAAACCCTGCAACCAATCTGAACGAGACGGAGAACAAAGTGTACGCGCTCGTGCGGGATGATGAGGTCGTGCTCGATGAGTTGATTCAAGCCAGCGGCTTGACATCGGCGCAGGTCTCCGCCACTTTGCTCGCCCTCGAAATGAAAAAACTGGTCCGTCAGTTGCCGGGAAAGCGTTTCGTGCGAATGTTTCCCGTCGAGTAACGGACGAAGCGAACTCGTTCATCATGGCCAAAAACCTTGTCATCGTGGAGTCGCCGGCGAAGGCGAAGACGATCAACAAGTATTTGGGCAGCGACTTTACGGTCAAAGCCTCGATGGGACACGTGCGCGATCTGCCCGAGAAGGGCCTCGGCGTGGACATCGAGCACAAGTTCGAGCCCACCTACGAAGTCACCAAGTCAAAGACCAAAGTCGTCAGCGAACTCAAGACCGCCGCCAAGGCCGCCGAGAAAGTTTACCTCTGCCCCGACCCCGACCGGGAAGGCGAGGCGATCGCGTGGCACTTGAGCGAGTTGCTCGGCGGCAGGAAGAACCCGAACTTTTTCAGAGTCACGTTCAACGAAATCACCAAGGAAGCCGTCCGCAACGCGTTCCAACAGGCCGGGCGCGTGGACATGAAGCGCGTGGACGCCCAGCAAGCGCGGCGCGTCCTCGATCGCATCGTCGGCTACCAGATTTCGCCGTTGCTCTGGAAGAAACTCCGCGGCGCGCGCAGCGCAGGCCGGGTACAGTCGGTGGCGGTGCGGTTGATCGTTGAACGCGAGCGCGAGATCCGGGCGTTCAAAGCCCAGGAGTATTGGTCGCTCGATGCGGCACTGCGGAAACTCGAAGCCGGGGCGGTTGCGTTGCCCGTGCCGGTGCTGAAGAAGTATTCCAAGACAAACGAGGACGCGGCCGGTAACGGTCAACCCGCTGAGAAACAACCACTCCCGGCCAATTCGTTTCTGGCCAAGCTGCACAAGATCGAGGGCGAAAAATTCTGGATCGGCACCGAGCCGTTGGCCGACGCCATCCTCGACGAGTTGCAGGCCGCCGAGTGGCGCGTGTCGAAGATCGAGCAGCAGCCCAAGAAGCGGTACCCCGCGCCGCCGTTCATCACCAGCACGCTGCAGCAGTCGGCGTCGAGCACGCTCCGCATTTCGCCCGATCAAACGATGCGGATTGCGCAGCAGCTTTACGAAGGCATCGAGATCGGCGGAGAAGGCGCAACGGGACTCATTACTTACATGCGTACGGATTCGGTGAACATCTCCCGCGAGGCGCAGGCCGATACGCTGAAGTTCATCACGGAGCAATTCGGCAAGGAGTACGCCCCCGAGAAGCCGAATTTCTATCGCAGCAAAGGCGGCGCGCAGGAAGCCCACGAAGCGATCCGCCCCACGAACGCTCACCGCACACCGGAGAGCATGGCGCAGTATCTCGATGAGCGGCAGCTCGCAGTTTACCGGCTGATTTGGAAACGGTACGTGGCGAGCCAGATGTCGCCGGCCGAGCTGTTGGTGAAGTCGGTCGAAATCAACGCGCGCGCGCCGCGCCGGCACGACCTCAACGCGCTCGGCGGAGTCGTTCATCCCGACGACAAGGAAAAGAAGAATCCGTCATCCGTCATCCGTCATCCGTCATCCGTCCGAGATTATACGTTCCGCATTTCCGGCACCGAGGTCACCTTCCCCGGCTTCCTCCGCGTGTACGGCGTCGAGGAAGGCGACGAAGATAAGAAAGCGGACGCTGACGAAAACCAGCGCGTGCCGGCTCTGACGGCCGAGGAGAAGCTCACCCTGTGCGATCTGCGTCCCGAACAGCATTTCACCGCGCCGCCGCCCCGGTACTCCGAGGCGACGTTGATCAAGGCGCTCGAAGAACTCGGCATCGGTCGGCCCAGCACCTACGCGCCGACGATGAAGACGATTCTCGACCGCAAGTACGTCGAGAAGGACAAGGGCAAGCTCAAGCCGACCGAGGTGGGCGAGCAGGCAACCGATTTGTTGGTGAAGACGTTCCCGAACCTGCTGGATGTAAAGTTCACCGCGCACATGGAAGAGCAGCTTGACGAGATCGAAGCAGGCAAGGTCGAGTGGCACGAGTTGTTGCAGCGGTTCTACGACGATTTCAAGCCGACTCTCGACGCGGCGCTGAACCCGCAGAAGCAGGCGACCGAGTTGAAGTGCCCCGAGTGCAAGAAGGGCAAGCTCCAGATCACCGAGGGACGCCGCGGCGAATACCTGACCTGCTCGCGGTATCCAAAGTGCAAGTTCTCGAGCGACTTCAAGCGCGAGAACGGCGAGGGCGAAATCCAGATCGTCGAGCAGGAAAAGACGGGCGTCGCGTGTCCCAAGTGCGGCGCGGAGATGGTGCTGCGGCTGGGCAAACGCGGCGAGTTCCTCGCCTGTTCCACTTACCCCAAATGCAAGACGGCCATGAACTTTACCCGGGATGAGCAGAACAAGATCGTCCCGAAACAAGCCGAGGAGACGGGCGTCGTCTGCGACAAGTGCGGCAAGCCGATGATCGTCAAACACGGGAAACACGGCGATTTCCTCGCGTGCAGCGGCTACCCCGACTGCAAGAACACGATGAATTTCAGCCGCGAACCGGAGGGCAACATCGTCGCGCAGAAGAAGGCGGAGACGGGAGTGACGTGCAGCAAATGCAACAGCCCGATGGTCATTCGGCGCGGCCGACGCGGCGAGTTCCTGGCGTGCAGCGCATATCCGAAATGCCGCAACGCGATGCCGTTCGAGCGCGACCCGGAGGGCAAGGTCATCCCAAAACCGAAGGCCGAGTTGCAGCTACCCGAGTCCGTCGCGAAACTGGTGGCCGAGGCGAAATGCGAGAAGTGCAAGAGCCCGATGGCACTCAAGCAATCGTTCGGAAGGTTTTTCCTCGCCTGCACGGCGTACCCGAAATGCAAAGGTACCGGCAAGTTGCCGGCAGAGGCGATGGAAGCGCTCAAGGCCGTCGCGCCAAAACGCGAACCGAAGCCGCCGCCCGTGATGACCGACGAGAAGTGCGACAACTGCGGCAAACCGATGGTCGTGCGCAAAGGACGATTCGGCGAGTTCCTCGGCTGTTCCGGTTACCCGACCTGCCGCACCATCAAGAAGCTGGCGAAGAGTTGAGGCCGTCCTGCTCCGTGGCGAAGACGGATTCCATCAAGCCTTTCATGTAGCCGATGCCATTGATGTGCCCATTCATTCCGTAGCCTGACTTTCGCAACTGGCACCGGAAAATGGGAATTGGGGGGATGGCTGCGCCGTAAGCTGTTGCGGGGCAGGCGGCGTGTCAGCCCAGTGCCGCCGGGTACAGACCTAGGTAAAAAACGCATTGACGGAGGAACTCAGAACCGAGTTCCCGATTGGACGCCTTTTGCTCGATTTCGTCGTTCCTGGCTGTGTTCTCCTTTTCAATTCCTTTGTCCATCCCGTCGCACCAGGTGATGCGTCCGTGTCAGGATCGTAGCTGTGGTCCGGGCATGCGTTGGTTTGTAGCTTGTTGGGCTTGGAGTTTGGTGGCCAGGATTTGGTAAATCTCTTTGCGGGCCGCGGCCTGTGGAATGCCGAGCATGGGCGCAACCTCCATCAGGAATGCCTCTTCGCCCGGGGTGCAACGTGCCGTCAATTGCCGCGATCAGGGTCAGGTAACGGAGTACGGCAAATCGCTCTTCGCCCGCATTGTCCTTGAGCCAAGCGGCCTTCCGCAATGTCGCGACCGCCAGCCTCGGCGAACAGTTGCAGGGCGCGCACACGAATCGGCGTGACCGGATGGCTGAACCCACAGACCACCTCGCGTTGAGCGAGATTCTTGAGTTCATCCAACTGCGGGAGAAAAGCGCCAATGTCAAATTTCAGGTGTTTGGGACCTGTATCCCAAAAACCCGGGGGGACAATGTCGGTGAAAGCTTGAGGTGGCTACCCAGAATGGCATCACGAATGGAACTCAGCCCTCCGGATTCCTCAAAGTGACGCAGAACAGGCTCGAGCCCGAACTTTGACATGAACGAATCAAAGGCGTCTTTCTCTGGCGCAAACCGCATTCTACTCAGCATCGTACTCATGCCATCTCCTCTCGATTGTCACAATTGGCTCAGCTCGATTCGCGTCGCTCCAGCAGCTCACAAGCGAAAACAACTTGCCGATAATCCCGGGGAGGCGCAGTACATCCCGGCGGTGTTGTGCAGGACGCGCACTCCAAGTTGAGACTGAATCCGCAGCACCGGCAGAACATGCCTGCTCACGCTCTTGAACTCATTCGCCTCACATCTTCTCCCTCGTCACCCATACATGAAGCTCACTGCCCGGGTGCGGAGTATGTACGGATCGTTCACGCAAAACCAGTGAGAATTCTCCCCAGCGCGTTTGCCTGTGCAATCTGTCAAGCAAAGTTTGCTCCTCGGATGGCTCGGACCCGGATAAGCCGCGTGGCATAGCCACGATCCTGCATAGAGTCTCGGCTTTCACGTAAAGCGGCGGCGGCGCCTGGTCGAAGTACTTGAGCAGGGCCGGGCACAGCCAGGAGTTCCATTCGTGGGCTGTGTTCGTTGCGTTCACATCACCTCGTGGATGTAATTCTTGTGCACAGCCTCGTCACCGAGCTTGCTGTCCTTGGTCTCAAACAACACGCTGTCCTTGCTCCGCCTTATGGTGAGATGGACGCGATCCGTGACACGAACGTCCTCAGCCGTCCCCTTATCCGTGCTCGCCAGGAATTCCTCCACGTCTTCGTTAGTGACTTCTTTCGCTTGCCTCCGGGCACGGGACTCGGCCAATGCCTCCACGGCTGCGGACTCGATGAGCTTCTTCCACAGCCGGCGGAAGAGCGAGCGCGAGCCGTACACCTCGGCGCTGTTCAACTGTCCGTTGATAGCGAACGCGAAACCCACCACATCCTCCTTGCCCTCCGGCAACTCTATGAATGCCTTGATGTACTCCTCCCGGCGCTTCTGAACCTTCTCGTGCTCCAGTGTCAGCTCGAGGCTGGAAGGAGACACATGGCTGGCGACCGATTCCCCGACGCTGTAAGAGAGTTTCTGCTGGTCCTCGGCGACCGACTCCCACACCGCATGTTGGCTGTGGTGCATCTTCGACGACAGTTTTTGTTTTTTGCTCGAAAGGTAGTGCTTTGAGCTGCTGAAGGCGCGGTCCGATTCCATCCCGCGCTTGTGCCAACGCGCAGACTCAACGCAGAACGTTGGTACGGGGATCCGCCCAGATTTCGCAGGCACAACGAAGTCCATGCCGAGTGTGCGGTCCTGCCGGCCGCCCCGCAGGATCTCGCCTGCCTGGACGAACACGTCCTTGTCGTCGAGCAGGCTCTCGATCGTCAACTCGCCGACGTTGCCCGTTTCGTTCACGACCACCTTCTGGCTGTCCAATGCCTCCTCCAGCGTCACGTAGTTGTCGCCCAACACGGTCTCGCCGCCATGTAGCAGGAACACGGTCAAGTTCTCGTGCGTGTAGGGGCCGCTCAATCTGTACCTGTTGTTTTTCATATCTCGTTCTCCTTCTTTGTTTGACTGCTTTGAATTTCACAATGACTCCACCGGCCGTCGAGGGAGTTCCTGCTCCCGCCGGCTATCGGTCTGACCAGTGCAAACTGCATCTGTACCGGCCGCGGCATCACATCCTCTGGTGACGAATGCCAGCGGCGGGCCTGCAATTGTTGCGACAGAACATGTCTCCATCGGGTCAATCGTTCGAGGACTCTGTCTTTGATCATAGTTTGATCTCCAGTCCGGGCTCGGGACTCTCGTCCTTCTTGGGCGGTTGCTCGGGAGGCAGCGCCTTTTTCAATTCCCTGCGCCCGATGATGTCGGTGCCGAGCTTCCGTTCGTAGTTGAGGAACGCGTCGGCGGCCTCCATCACCTGTCCGAGTCGAGCGAGGGCCAGGCTGCGCCAGAACCACACGCGCGGGGTCTCGTCGAATGTGGCCGAGCGCACGCTCTCCAGAAGATCATCGTACCGGCCAAGGCCATAGAGCGCGTGGCATCGAAGCGTGGCCAGCGCGCCGGCCTGGGGCGGCCTGAATTCCTGTTCGAACTGGTCGGCCAGACGCAGGCATTCCTCGTGTCGGCTCAGCCACGCCAGCGTCACCAATTTGGCTCCCAGCGCTGCCTCTCGTTCCTCCGGCGTGCACGTCTTACCCTTGTCGCCGTCCAAGGCGAGCTCCAGCCATTTGAGCCTCTTTTCCCAGTCGCAGACCCAGTAGGCCGCGTCGACTGCCAAGCCCAGGCCGGTCCGCTCGAGGATCGAACTGTCCTGCTCGACGGCATCCACGAATCCTTTCGGGCACGCCAGGATTGCCGCCACTGCTTGGTTCTTCTCGGTCCGGATGTGTTCCTCAAGCGCGGCCAGATACACTCCGTTGAGAAGCTGTGGGAAGTGACAACCCAAACCGATCTGCAGCCTCAACAGTTCCGATTTCACGTCGAGCAGCAGCTCCCGGAGTCCCTGCTCGTCGTCGGCGAACGTGACGCGATGCGACGAGACCCACAGCTCGCGGCGGTTCCGGGTCTGCTCGTCGAAGTACAGGCCGACGGTGTTTCCGGCGCGATTCGAGGCGAGCCATCGGAGTGCCTGCGGATAGCCTTTGTAGAGCCGCCCCAAACGCACGGTTACTGCGACCGCGCCCGCCCTGTCGTTCAGGACTGTCGCCACAGCGAAACATTGAAAACCCATCTCCTCGAATGAGTAGCGGACGTTGCCTTCGATATCCCAATCCGCCGCGTCCACGCACAGGCTCTCGCCGTACTGTTCCGCCAGCACGCGCGCCAACAGTTCGTGCAGGCGCAACGTGACCTGTTTCGCCGCATCAGCCTTGTCAGAGTCATCCACCAGCGATGGTTGCTCGGTCGGTATCATGCCGCCTCCTGTTGGGTTGTTTGCTCGTGGGCCGGACGCACCCTCGTCGTCAGAAAGAAATCCTCCGTCAGGGCGGTCTGCACCGATTCGACGACGGCGGCGACGGCGAACAACGCCTCGACGACGCCCGCCGCCTCGACGTCGCCCGCATACTCGCCGCGCCACGCGACGCGCACGACGCGGTCAGCGGCGACCTCAATCCGAATGGGCGCAATCTGCTCGTTGCGCGCGCGAATGAACTCGGTCAACCCGTCATAGAGCAACACTTCGCCCGCCACTGCCTCGATATCCACGCTAGTCGCGCCCGACGTGGTCGGCGCGACGGAGATGGTGGCGATATGGTTGCTCGCCCGCAGTTGAATCTGGTTGCGGCTGACGCTCATCCCCGCGCCCGCGCGCTTCAACTGCGTCTCGATTTTCAACCGCTGCAACAGCAACTTCGGCGGAAGCGCCGACGACTCGGCGCCGCCTCCCGCTGGCTGGTTCCCGTTGTTGTTGATTTGTGTTTGCGCTGTTTGGTCCATCGTTCCTCGCTCTCTGTTTTTCATGCCCCCCAACTATGGCACAGGGGGTAGGACAACCACCGTCCGAGCCTCGCCTTTTCATTTCGGCGCGATTCCACGCCTCGAGACAAAGCAGTGCACCGGACCATGACAGTCGAGTAGTTCCGTTGTGTTTGCGTTACCGCTGCAGGAGAAAAACCGCTCTTCCTGAGCCCGTTTCGATCTGGCTCTGGCAGTTGGTAGGACCGTCAGAGTTGTTGTTCGGGCGCTCGTTGCACCTGCGCATCAACCGAGGCAGGTCGCCTCGGTCATCCACCTTGGGATCTCTGAACCCCGGTTGGCGGGACGAACCGTTGCTTCGTCCACTCTGGATGCTTGCGTCGTTCAGCATGACGCCACCATAACCCGACCTGGCGTGGGGCGAAAGGGCGCCGTGTGTCATAGAGCTGAACAAGCTGTTCTTTCTCTCTTGCCCCGCCGAGCAGTAGTTGGCGATAGTCCTCGTCGCACTGCGTCCGAGCTATGGGAACGAAACCGAACACATCACCGCAGCGATTGTCCCGGCCACCATTGGCGCGCATGCTGCGAATTCACGAGAAGTTGAAAGGGAAACGTTTTCCGAACTGCTCCCGGCTTGCGGCCGAACTCGAGTACTCCGCCAAGACAATCCAGCGGGACATTGATTTCATGCGCTACGGTCTCGATCTGCCGATCGAGTTCGACGCGGTGCGGAACGGCTACTTCTACAGCGAGCCGGTCGAGAACTTCCCGACCGTACAGGTGACCGAGGGGGAACTGGTGTCGCTGTTCGTGGCGGAGAAGGCGCTGGCACAGTACCGGGGCACGCCGTTCGAGAAACCTCTGCACGCCGCGTTCGAGAAACTCACCGCGGGATTGAGCGAGCGCGTCTCGTTTCCGTGGAGCGATTTGGATTCGGCCATCTCGTTTCGGCCCGTGGGGACGACGGTGGCCGACCTGGAACAGTTTGAACAGATCAGCAAGGCGGTTCTGCGTTCCCAGGAAATCGAGTTCGAGTATCGCAAGCTCAACAGCTCCAGCTACGAACCGCGCCGTGTTCAGCCCTACCATCTGGCCTGCGTCGAGAACCAGTGGTATCTGTTCGCATTCGATATCGGCCGCGAGCAGATGCGGACCTTCGTGCTGTCGCGGCTGCGGGAGCTGCGCATTGCCAGCAAGCGCTTCGTCCGTCCCGCCGGCTTTTCATTGAGCAAACACCTGGGGGACGCGTTCGGGGTCTTCACGGGCGGCAAGCCTCAGGAGATACGGATCTGGTTCGACGAGTTTGGGGCGCGTCTGGTGCGGGAACGGACGTGGCACGGGTCGCAGAAAATCAAGGACTTGAAGAACGGCGAGATCGAGTTGAGTCTGAAGCTGGCGAACTTCTTCGAGATCGAGCGGTGGGTGTTGGGTTGGGGCAGTCACGCACGCGTGCTCGCTCCCGAAGCGTTAAGGAAACAGGTAGCCGAGACGGTGTTCAGGCTGGCTGCGTTCTATTCGGAGCGCTTGGCCTGATCAACCACTCTTCAGCAAGAGCTCTCTATCTCGACATGGGCGGCGTGTTCCTGCACACGGGAGGGCCGGAACATCAAGACGCTTGCAAACACGTGAGCCTCCCGGCAGTTGTCTTGCCGCCGTGACATCTGACGCGGCACGCTCGTTCTCGTTCGTTCAGATCACGGACCTGCACGTGGGTGGCAGCACAGTCAACTCTGCCGCCATCCTGATCGAAGACCTCCGACAGATCGAAGCCGAAGCAGGCGACCGTATTGCGTTCATGGCCGCGACCGGCGACCTGACCGATCATAGCACGGAGGCAGAGTGTCAGATGTACGTCGAGGCGATCGGTTCGTGCCGCCTGAAGGTGCACCCGGTAGTCGGCAACCACGACTACCTGAATGGCACGTGGCGGGAACCGAAGATGGACGCAGGTTGGTATCAACAATTGATCGCGCCGCTGAACGACTCGTTCGACCTCAACGGTGTTCATTTCGTGTCGTACGACTGTTTTGCCAAAGGCCACTGGGACAAGCCGTCGGCGTGGCTGCTGGACGATCTCGGCCGCCAGCCGAAACAGACGCCAATCGTTCTGTTCATCCATGACCAACTGCACGCGGGGTTCTTCGATCAGTTGAAGCAGTTCCGGATCGTCGCTACGCTGTCTGGTCACTGGCACTCGTCGCGGCTGCATCACGACGGGCGCATCGCGCATTTCAACAGCCCATCGCTCTGCTTCGGCGGGATTGGTTACAGCCCGCGAGCGTACCGCGTGTTCAGGTGGGATGGCGCGAGGCTGAGTTGTGAGACGGTACCGCTGCGACAAACGCGAACCGAAGGCGCGACGAACCGGCGAGACAGTGAACTCTGGCGGGCTCCGCTTCGCGGAGAAGTGCGTCTCGCTTCCCCCGTCGTGACCGACGGATGCGTGTACCTCGGCTTGATGGACGAGAACGTACCGGACCGCGGCGCGATCGCCTGCTGGGATGCAGCGACCGGACGCGAGTTGTGGCGAGCGGCTGTCCCCGGATCCGTGAAGAACACCGTGGCCGTGTGGTTCGGTAGCGGCCGCCCCAGGATTCTGAGAAAAGGGCACACAGCCGTGTGCCCCTACTGTTCAAGATGGTGGAGGCGGCGGGAGTTGAACCCGCGTCCTCAGCAGACTCGATGGCGGCTTCTACATGCGTAGCTCGACTTTGGGTCTCGCCAAGTGGACTGCGGTCGAGCGCGCCATCCACTCCGCCAGCCCTCATGTGAGTACCGCGCGGAGGCCCGAAGACTCAACCGCCGCACGGTCCTGCTGTCTTCGCTCACGTCCGTAGCAGGAGTTCAGACGCTCGCGTCGCAGCGATTAAGCCGCGAGTGCTAACTCTTGGTCAGCATTTGTTTTGTTTTGCCAGGTTTTTAGCGAGGCCACCTGACACCCTCGGCATGCCACCGTCACCTCATCCCCTGAGTCGAAACCATTTCGCCCCCGGTGATTCGTGAAAGGTGAGGGAAAGAACTATACAAATCATAGAACTTCTCGACCCAAGGCGCAAGCACCGTCGTTAGCAGGGTGCTGGCGTGGGTACTCGTATTACTGTGATCAAGAAGTGCAAGTGACGAATCAACAGGTGCATTTGAACTGGAAACCGTCGAAAGCCGTAGCATGGCTCGTGGCCATCTGCTGTCTTTGGATTGTGGCCGTGTACTGTCAAGTTGATCTAGCTTTCAGCTTTGAAGTGGCTGCAGCGCTTGGCGTTTTGACCGCAACCATTTCCCTGACTTCGCTCTGTTTCTTGGTGTTCGGAGTTCTCATAAGGCGGTGGTGCATGTGTGCCTTCGCGCTCTGTGTTGCTGTCATCTGGTTTGCCTCCATTTGGACTTCAAATTGGACTAACGGAAGGAAGCGGGAATCTTCCATGGTTCTCGGCAGTTCCGTAGTGTCCGCGCTGGAGAAGTACAATCAAGACCACGGAACTTATCCTGACGTCCTTGAGCAGCTTCTTCCCGATTATATGTCCGAAATCCCAAAGTCCACGATGGGGTTCAGAGGCAGGCCCCTCATTTACAGACGTGGCGATGAACACTCGTACAATCTGGCATTCCAACTTCCTGCTTGGATGCTTTGCAGCTATGACTCCTCGCGCAAAGAGTGGTACGTCAACGACTGAAGCTGGTTCCGTCTGTTGCTCGCAGCTTCGATTCCACATTCGCTCTTTCCACCGCTGCCGCCACACAACCCAGCGTCGCGCATGCGAGGATGTCGATAATCAAGACCACGATGACCGTCATGTACAGGCACGCATTCGTTGGCGATTGAACTGAGCACAGTCTCTCAGCGTTCCGCTGGAAAAATCATCGGGATGAGCTGCCGTCCGTGCTTGCGGTAGATTTTGAAATCGCGATCCAATGTGAGTACCCGGTGGGATGGGTTCATCTCGGCAAGGCGGACGAGACCGGCATCGGCCAAGGACATTGGGACATCAGCGTACTGGAGCACGAGTTTCTCCAAGTTCTTCCTTTCGTCCAAAAGTGAGAGTTCAACGCGCAACAGGCCGCTGTCCACCATCGTGAAAAACCGAGCAGGTCCACCGCCCAAGTTACGGAGGAGGGAGAACGCTTCGGTCAACATCGGTTCGCAAGTGAGAAAGGGCGCTGGCAGCCGGCGAAACTGTCGAGCAACCCAAGTATGGTGAGTTTCTTCCTGTACCAGAAAGGCGACAAGCGGACCGGTATCAACGATGATTGGACCGCAACTCAGCAAAGCCCTCCAGGTGGTTCGGGTTCGTAGCCAGATCGGACGGGCCGCTGAGACAACCGCACAACTGCTTCACCAACTCGAACGCCTTGACTCCCTTCGCGCGCGGTTGAAGCGTTCGCTCCAGCGCTCGGCGGACGACCACGGCCTTGGCCACGTGCCTCTCGTTTGCAACCTCATCCAGTCGAACTGCGAGTTCGTCGGGAATCTTACAGGAGATCGTCGTCATGCCACTCAGTCTAGTGCAACGCTAATGGAATTAAGAGTGCTTGCCGACGGGACGCAGGCTTACCGGGCGGTCAGCTTCACAGTCGAGTCCTCGACCGCCTTTGCCACACGATCAAGCACCGGCCCCTGGAAGATGCCGATGAAGAACACGGCCACGATGGTCAGGTACAGGCACGCTTTCATCGGCCAGCCTACGCGGAATTCGACGGGCTCTTTGCTTTCTCCAAAATACATCGAACGGATGACGCCGAGATAGAAGTAAAGCGAAGCGCCGACGCCAAACAGTGCGACGACGATCAGCCAGTAGAGTTTGCTTTCGAGTGCGGCCCCGAACAGCAGGAACTTGCCAAAGAAGCCGGCCAGCGGCGGCACGCCGGCCAGCGACACCATCGAGATCGCCATGGCGGCGGCCAGCAACGGCGCGCGTTTGGCGAGGCCTTTGTACGCGTCTATCTCGTCGCTGCCGACGGTGTTCGAGACGGCGACGATGACCATGAACGCGGTCAGGTTCGTGAAGAGATACGCGAACAGGTAGAACAACACCGCGCTCGTGCCCATCACCGACGCGGCAGCGACACCCATCAGCATGTAGCCCGCGTGGCCGATGCTCGAATAGCCCAGCAGGCGCTTGAGATTGCGTTGCGGGATCGCGCCGAAGTTTCCGTAGAGAATTGTCAGCGCGGAAATGAGGGCGATCAGCGTTGTCCCGATCCGACCATCGGGAATGACTTCGCTATCGAACAAGCGCAGCAGCAGCGCGAAGCCGGCCGCCTTTGAACCGACCGCGAGGAAAGCGGTGGTCGGCGTGGGCGAGCCTTGATAGACGTCGGGCGCCCAGATTTGCATCGGCACGCTCGCGATCTTGAAGCCGATGCCGACCAGCACGAGCAGGATGCCGAACTTGTAGCCGCTTTGGGGTTCCACCGCAGAGGTGGCAATGTCGGCAAAGTTCGTTGCGCCTGTTGTGCCGAAGATAAAGGTGATGCCGAACAACATGAACCCCGACGCCGCTGCGCCGATGACCAGATATTTTACACCGCCTTCGAGCGAGGCGACCCAGCGGCGCTGGTAGCTCGTCAGCACGTAGAACGTCACGGTGATCAGTTCCAGCGAAACGAACAACATGATGAAGTCGGCCACCGACGCCACCAGCAACATCCCGACGGATGCGAACAGGATCAGCGCGTAGTATTCGGCCACGCCCGATTCGATCTGCCGGGAGAACTCGACGGACATGATGAGCACAAAAGCCGTCGCCACGAGGAAGAACCGCTTGAAGAACAAGGCGAAGGGGTCCACCTGGTAAATCACCTGGCCGTCGCTCAACGTGAACACTCCCCCCTCGGGCATTCCCGAAAGCGGGCACCACGTCCAGCCGAGGACGAGCAGGACGCCGACGGTGGCCAGGTAGCCGAGACCGCGCTTGTTGAAGTTGAGACGGAACAGGTCCACCAGCAACACACCGAGGGCGAGGATGGTGAGCGCAATTTCGGGGGAGAGCAGACGCCAGTTCATGCGGGGAACGATGCTGGATGGTTTGCAGTCGAGCACTTCAGCGCGGGCTTGGGATGCGGGAGACAGGTCACGACCGCGCTGAAGCGCTTGACTACGAACCGACGATTCGTTTGTTCAAGCACAGCCGCGTTCATCGCGACGCCTCCGCGGTCATCGTGGCCGCCGGCTGGTCGAAGAGTGAGGCGATTGGCTCGACGCTCGGCTCGATCACGTCCGTCAGCGTCCGCGGCCAGCAGCCGACGATCAATAACACGACGATCAACAGCGCGATGGGAAACCGCAGGGCGAGCGATTTGGCGTCGTTCACCTGCTGCCACTGCAGGGGAAGCGGTCCGAAGAAGATCGTTCGCACGGCGCGGAGCATGTACACCGCCGAGAGCACCACGCCCCAGACCGCCAGCGCGGTCACCCAATGGAACGCGCTCCACGAACCGAAATAGATCATGATTTCGGAAACGAAGTTGGCGAACCCGGGCAGGCCGACGCTTGCCATGGCCGCGATCACGAAGCACGTCGTAATGAACGGAAGTTTCCGGGCGAGTCCGCCCAGTGCCGCCATCTCGCGCGTTTTCGTTCGTTCAAAGACGTACCCGCTGAGGGCGAACGTGAGCGCGGCGGCGATCCCGTGCGCGAACATCAACAGGACGGTACCGCTCAGACCGATCAGCGTCAGGCTGGCAATGCCGAGGAAGGCGTAGCCCATGTGCGACACGCTCGAGTAGCCGATCAGCCAGTTGAGGTCGCGTTGTTGCATTGCCACGAGCGCGCAATAGACGATGTTGAACATGCAGAGAATCAGCAGGACCGGCATCCAGTCCTTCGCGCCCTCGGGCAGCAGCGGCAACGCGATGCGGATCAGCGCGTAGAGTCCGAATTTCTTGAGCACGCCTGCATGGACCATGGCGGTCGAGGCGGGCATGGTTGCATAACCAATCGGCGCCCACGTGTGGAAGGGCCAGAGCGAAACGAGAATGCCGAAGCCGACCAGCAGCAACGGGAACACGTTCGTCTGGAATCCACGAGGATATGTCTGCCCCTGCAAGTCGAGCAGGTTGAAACTGCGGACATCGCCGCCGAGGTAGATCGCCAGCAGGCCGATCAATGCGATCAGGGCGCCAACCGAGAGATAGATCGTGATCTTGAACGTGGCGTATTGCCTGCGTTCACCCGTGCCCCAGATGCCGATCATCAGGAACGTCGGGATGAGCGCCAGTTCATGAAAGAAGTAGAGCCAAAAAATATCGAGCGAGGCGAATGCGCCGATAATCCCGCCGATCATCAGCATCAGCAGGATGTAAAACTCCTTCTCCCGGGTGGCAATTTCGCGCGCCACGAGTGTCGCGGCGAATCCGACGATAGCAGCGAGCAAGATGAGCGTGAGATTGATTCCATCCACGCCCACTTGAAAAGTCAGGCCGAGCGATTCCACCCAATCTTTTCGTTCGGAGAGGAACTGGAATTCGTCGGCCATGTTGCGGTCGAACACGAGAAAGATCGCGAGCGTTGCCGCCAGCGTGAGCGTGGAGGCGGCGATGGCGAGCAGCCGCGCAATGCGTCCCGCGCCACGCGGCACCAGGAGCAAGAGTATCGCTGTTGCCAGCGGCACGATGAATGTAAGGAGCAGCAAACAGCTCATTTTTCGTGGAAAAACAGGCGGTCAGTATGCCGCTGGGGGCGCGATTGGCAAGAGGAAATACGGGCCGCGAATGAGCGGGGGCGCATCTTCGAGTTGTCGGTTGGAAGTTCCTCGATTCAAGGTGCTGAAACAAGCTGAAGCTGAAACTCCGAACGCAACCCTCTTGAAGCTCGCGCTTGGAGTTCAAGCTTCAGCTTGGCGGAGTACCTGCAACCAAAGGATCCGCCCAATGAGCGATTTCGCAGCGGAACTCAGATTTCCTTGTAGTAGAAGATCGCGTAGGCCAGCGCGGTGATGATCGCGGTCATCCACGCGCCGTATCCGATCACCTTCCACGTGTGCGCCCAGGTGATCACGTTGCCGACCACGATGTCGTCGGCGAGGTTGAACGATTGCAGATCGGGGATGAAGAACGCCACCATGGCCATACCGGCTTTGGCGAGGATCGTTCCCTGCGTCTGCCACATCTCGCGCGCGGTCGCCTGCAGGTGGCCCATGAAGTAGATGCAGAACGAGATGAACACGGTGAAGATCATCGAAGTCGAGAAGCTGGCCACGAACAAGGAGATCGCCGTGATCAACACCAACTTCGAGAAGGCCAACAGAACCGCCTTGATCAGGTTCGGGTCGCGCACCTGCGCCTGGATTTGCTGTTTCACCATCTCGATGGTCGCCAGGCCGGTCTTGTCGGCAGCCACGCCCGCTTGCGTCGCCGCGTCCCGGATGAGCACCTGTTCCATGTAGAAGAGCACGAACGTAAACACCAGCGACATGATCGCCACGCTCACGAACAGCAGGATCACCATGCCGAAGAATTTCCCGAGCAGGAACTCGAGCCGCCATACCGGCTTGGAGAGAATCGTGTAGATGGTGCGGTTCTCGACTTCACTGGCGAGCAGTTGCGCCGTCAGGATGATCGAGATCAGCGCGCCGCCGATGGTGATGACGGCGAGGCCGACGTCCTTGATGATCTTGAGCTGATCCTCGAAGGTGAACTGGGTGAAAAACCGGGAGCTGGCCAGGATGAACACGCACACCACCAGCACAATCAGGAAGACCTTCTGCCGCGTCGCCTCGACGAACGTGTTCTTGGCGATGGTGATGACGCGCCCGATCGAAAACGGGACGCCGGACCGGACGGCTGCCGAGGAGACGTTACTTGCTTCCTGACTCATTGCCTTTTGCCCTCTTTACCGCTTCGAGGAACATGGACTCGAGCGTGGATTGCGGATGATCGGCCGAGATGAACTTGCCGCCCTTCGATTCGATGAACTTGCGGATCTCGTCCTTCTGGTTGTCGGGGAAATGCTCAACCATGATCTGGGTGCGACGCTGGTCGCTGACGAGTTCCTTGACGTGGCCCTCCATGATTTTGCGCCCCCGGTGCAGGATCGCAATGCGGTCGCACACCTCCTGCACCTGTTCGAGCAGGTGGGAACACAGCAACACCGTCTTCCCCATCTTCTTGAGATGGAAAATCATGTCGCGAATCTCGCGCGAGCCGATCGGGTCCACGCCCGCGGTTGGTTCATCGAGCAAGACCAGCCGCGGGTTGTGCATCATCGCCTGGGCAATGCCGATGCGCTGGAGCATGCCTTTCGAGTAACCGGCAAGCCGGCGATTGCGGGCGTCGGTCATGCCGGTCAGGGCGAGCATTTCCTCGATGCGGCTGTTGATTTGCGACGACGGCACGCCGCAGAGCCGCCCGTAGAACTTCAGCGTCTCCGCGCCAGTGAGGTAGCGATAGAAATACGGGTTCTCGGGCAGGAAACCGACGTCGAGCCGCGAGCCGACGGTCATGCAGTCGCGGTTGAAAATGCGCGCCTCGCCGCTGCTGGGGAGGATCAGGTTCAGAATGAGTTTGAGCGTGGTGCTCTTGCCCGAGCCGTTCGGTCCGAGCAGGCCGTAGATTTCGCCCTCATGGACCTGCATGTCCAGCGCGTCCAGCGCCAAGACCTCGCCTTTGCGCCAGCCGAGCTGGTAGCGCTTTGTCAACTTGTTGGTCTCGATTGCGTACATCAGTTTGCGATTGTAAAACCCTTGCAGCTTTCCACGTTGGGCTTCCAGTTCTCCGCGGCGTTGCGTATGTAATCGCCGAGCTGGCTGGTGCGGATTGCCTGCAAAAATTCCCTCACTTCGTCTTCCTCGCCTTCGGCCACCAGTTCCACGCGCCCATCGTCCAGATTCCTCACGTGCCCCGACACTTCAAACCCTTTCGCAATTTCCCTCGTTGTCCACCGAAACCCCACGCCCTGCACCCGCCCGGTATAAAACACTTCCACTCGCTTTCGCATGCAAACATTCCCACCCAAGAGGGCGGCAATCTAGCGAAAGGCCCCGGCAACTGCAATAGATTTTTGGCAACGAGGATTTCCAGTTGCGTGCGAGCGCCCGGTTTGCCTAACCTGTCGCCACCATCACGGTGAATCCGGACCAACACTCAGTCCAGCCCAACGCCACCGAGGAAAAATCTGCCTGTCCTGCGGACTCCGCCGCGACGGGCGAATACTGGCGTTGGTGTCCACGGTGCGGACATGAGTTGATCAACGAGAAATGCAAGCTCCGCTGTCCGCGCTGCCAGTACTTCATGAGTTGCTCGGATTTTGACTGAATTCCGTTTCCTCACGCCGGGAAGCTCACGCTAAAGACCGCCCCGCCGCCGTTGGCATCGCGATACGTCACCTGACCGCCTTGCGCCTGTGACAACGCCTGCACGAGCACCAGACCGAGTCCGAGGCCGGCAGGCGCGTCGTTGTTCTTGCCGCGCGTGAACGGACGGAAGAGGTTGCGTCGCACCTCGGACGGCAGGCCGGGGCCGTGATCGGTCACGGAGAGAACCAGTTTTGCGCCGGCACCGTTCAGCGCGCGTTCCTGATCGAGCGAAACGTGGATCGTGCGGTCGTTCGCGGAACGGGTGTGTTTCTCCGCGTTGTCGAGAAGGTTCTGGACGATCTCGCCCACCGCGTCACGGTCGAATCGCACAGCCGGCAACCCATCGGAGATGTGCAACGAAACTCGCGCGCCCGCCGCTTCGAGCGCCGGCTGCTGACGTGCCACCGAGTCGCGCACCGCCGTGGCCAGATCGCCCATCACAGGATGCACCTTGAGCGTGCCGCGCTCGATGCGGGTGAACCCGAGCACGTTGGCCACAACACGCCCGAGCCGTTCGGCCTCGCTTGCCACCCGACGCGCGTATTCCTTCGCGCGCGCCGGATCACCGAGCCCTTCCGCGAGCATCTCGCTGTAAATCCGCAGCCCGGCAAGGGGCGTGCGTAACTCATGCGCGGCCGAAGCCGCAAACTGCGAGCGTTCGCGCGCGAGTCTCTCCATTTGCCAGACCAGTCCCACCACGCATAACCCGGCGATGCCGGCGAACGTCAGACTGGCAAGGAAGAATTTGATGAACCGCGTCCGCACTCCCTCCGCCTCCTTCTGTGCGCTGGTGATCGCCCGGGTCGCATCCACCAACACGCGCCAGTCTGTCGGGGCAACCACCATGCCGATTTCGTTCTCGTGCGACGCGCCGAACCGCCGGAACCGGGAAGGAAACGCGGCACCCTTGAAGTATTCCTCCACCGCCGACGCATCCACGACGAACCCCTGCGCCAGCACGCCGCCGGGCGTGGTCACGCGACGCAACGCCACCAGAGTCGGGTTGTTCTCCATGAGGACGGTCTTCCACTGAAAATCGTCCACGCCGACACGCACCAGGCTGTCCTTCTGTTGCGCCGCAGCCGGGCGGGGCTCGACCTGGACGCGTTTGCCGCCCTTGATATCAGCGTAGAGTTTCTGCGCGTCTATGTTCTGCTGGTACGCTTCGGGTTGGAGCAACTCGACCTTTTGTCGAAGCGCGACCTTGCCCTGCTGCTGCGATTCGATCGGGGGAGGACGCTCTTCCCGGATCAAGGCCGTGCACACGGGAATCAGCGGGGCCAATTCCGCCTGGATCGCGCGTTCGATTGCGATCTCGGCCAGGCTCATCTCATCCAGAGCGTCCTCGTTCAACGTCGGCATCGTCAGCTTGCCGCTGGCGTCCACCTGGAAATGCGCCAGCACAATCGGATCGGTCGGCCCCATCGCCAGCGGCGACGGGACCACCGACAGCCCCTCGGACGCGCCTTTGGGATCATGATAGAGACTCTGGTAGTGGTAAAACGGACGCCGCGATTCCGCCTCGCGCAAACCTTCCAGCCGAACACGGACACGATCCACAAGCTGACGCGCCGTTTCCTGCGCGCGACGCCAGGTCTCCCGTTCCAAACTGTCCGCGCGGCGCTCGGCGTCCTGCCAGCCGACGAAGTACCACGAGACACTCGGGATCGCCAGCGCGCCCGCCACGAGCACGAGCGAGATCACCGTTAATCTCGGTTCTTTCGTCATGCCTCTCACGCTCCACGCTCTACGCTCCCGGCTCAGGAATCGCCGCCCCAAGCGTATCCCACGCCTTTGATGGAGACCACAATCTTCGGTGCAGCGGGGTCGCGCTCGATCTTCTGGCGCAGGTGCGCGATCGTCATGTCCACCGTGCGCGTTTCCATGTCGGGACGCGCGCCCCAGACCTGTTCGAGCAGTTCACCACGCGACACCGCGCGCGCGCGATGCCGATGCAGCCAACGGAGAATGCCCACTTCCCGGGCGGTGAGTGAGATTTCGTTCTTGCCGCGACGCGCTTCGCAATGCCCCAGATCGAACTGACACCCATCGGCCTCCAACGTCTCGGGCTCGGCGGGCGCCGCCTTGGCGCGTCGGCCCAACGCCTCGATGCGGGCGAGAAGTTCCTTCGCGCCGAAGGGCTTGGTCACGTAATCGTCCGCGCCGACGTTGAGTCCTTTCACCTTGTCTTCTTCGGAGCCACGAGCGGTGAGCATGAGAATGGGCAGGCCGGGCCGGGCTTTGCGGATCCGATGACAGACCTCGATGCCGTCGAGTTTGGGGAGCATCAGGTCGAGGAGGACGAGGTCGAAACGTTCCTCAAGACCATACTTCGCCGCGGTCGCCCCGTCGCCGACGACCTCGACGGTGTGGCCGGCGTGTTTGAGCAGGTCCATCAATCCGTCGCGCAGCATCGGCTCATCTTCGACGATGAGGATTTTCATGCGACCCAATATATGTACTGCCGAGGGTGTGGGCGTGTCAAAAGGTTGTAAAAAGAGGCGCCCGTCGTCGTGAGCGAGTGGCCGCGTCACCCCACTCGCTGACGCTCGCGGCTACTTCACTTCGATCACCATGCCCGGGAACTTGTGCTTGAGATAATGCTTGCGAAACGGTTTGCGCGGCATATCCCACCCCGCTTCCGGTCGGTCGCCGAGGAACGCGGGCTCAATGCGCGAGCCGGGTTCGCCATGGAGGAACGGGTTCAGATACAGGTAATCGAGATAGACCTGATACCGTCCCGGCTTCGCAATCTGGAAGTCGGCGACGAAAGTCTTGCCGATGAGTTGATCGGTGAGGTAGCCCATCGGTGCGAGTTTGTCGCCATCGAGTTGCTGGACACCGACGCCTTCGATTGGTTCCTTCGCTCCCACCGGCCTGGTGCGGACCTCCTCGCCTGTCTCGACGTTGACCGCATGAACGCGCCAGTACTCCATCAAACCGAACTTGCTATAGCGCAGATGCATCGTGACGCGGATCGGTTCATTGACCTTCGCCTTCCTCGGCGCGAGGGCGTCCATAACGAGGAAGGTCGCAGTCTCGAATGTGCCGTGGCGCAGCCGGGAGAGACGCAACTCAGCGGGAACGTCCTCAGGTTTGAGCGTGGGATACGTGATCGAGTCGGTGCGTTTGAGCGGCTCGCGCGCCGCGCGCAGGTTCTCGATGCGGGATCTGACGGTCGCCAATGCTGCTTCGAGAACCGCGGGCTCTGCCAACACGATCACGGTGTAGTTGTAGAGCTCGGGTAACGTCACGACCGGCTGATCGTGAATCGTCTTGAGTTCGAGCAACTCGGCGCAGCCGTCGGGTGAGATGGCCGCGACACGAGAGAACGACTCATTCGTGGGCAGTCCGATTTCGACGTCGTGTTGCGTCTGGCCGGTGTAGTTCACGAGCCCGATCATCCGCGCGTTGCCCGCGCGTGGTTGGCGCAGCACATGGGCGCAGACCAGGCCGTGTTGGGGCGCACGCACCCGGTAAGAGTTGGCCAGCACCGGTTCGAGCGCTTCCGCGAGCTGCCGATTGGCGAGCGGGTGATTGACGTACACGATGTTGCCCAGTCGCCGGAACGCAGCGTCATCGCAGCCGGGGATTAGTAACGCCACGTAGCCGCTCCGGAAATCGGCGTGAGCGGTGTCGTCCTCCGTGATCACGTCGTACGGGATGCCGAGTTCGTCGAGCTGCTGGCCAAGTTCATACGCGCTGATGAGGGTGTTCGAGTGGAGACCGGTGCGGACGTCATAGACAATGCCGACGCGGTTGCCTTGAAGCGCGTTGGTGAACAGCGCGCGGTTGTCGTATTGAAACTGAATGTACGCCTTGGCTCGGGGCGTTAGCGCGGTGTAGGCGTTCACACCATTGAGCGCCAGCGCTTCCGCCTCCGCCGTCTGATCCGTGCCCGACCAGCCGGTCGGCCGCCCGCGCATCGCGGCCATCGAAAACTTGATCATCGGCGCATACTTTCCACGCGTGAACGGCGTTTCGTACTCGACGAGCAGGCCGGGAAAACTCGTCGCCCGGTGGTAGCGGAACAGGTAGAGCATCTGCGCGCCCCAGGGCTTGGCGACGGGGCTGGCGTTGATGCCGACCGGGATGTGGCGCTTGCCGTTCAACGCCGTCACGGTCGCGCTCACGGCGGATTGGTTCACGTTCGTCTGGTGGTGTCGGTAGTACTCATCGAGGTAGTCACCGTACGCGTCGGTCCAGAACTGGGTCCATTCTCGGCGCACGAGCTCGTTGGTGCTGCTTGCCGGGTCGGCGATCTCCCTGCCGAACTTCTTCTGGAAATGATCGCGCCATATCCTCTGCGAGAACTCCGAGGAGTCGGGCCACATGTTCGGGTTGTCATACCAGAGCATGCTGAGGTGGCCGAAGAGCGGGTAGTATTCGAACGGCCCGCCCTTCTTGCCGAAGTTCACGTCGTCGTAGTCCGTGTAGGGAAACTTCGGGTAGATGGCGTTCGTCGGACTTCGTGCATCGTGTGGCGTAAGCACCGCCTCCGAAATCTCCCGGCGCATGCGTCGCAGCATCGGATGCAGCGGATTGCCCATCTCGCGCTCCGTGACTTGGTTTCCCATGTACTCGACCAACTGTTCGCCATCGCGCCGCACCAACGCCGCCGCGCGGAAGGCCGGGTCGCGCACCCACCAGTTGTATTGCCAGTACCACGAATGCTCGCGCCAGCCGTAGTACGCGCGCTCGTGGATCTTCCCGATGGCGCGGTCGTCGCCGAAGAACATCACGGCTTCGAGTCGCAGGCTCAGTGGAATCCCCTTCTCCAGGCACTCGCGCACCCGCGTGCCCGGGAAACGCGCGCCATGAAGGTGCAAGACCGGTTTCCATTGGTCGAACTCGGGCGGCAATTCCGCCTTCTCATCCCAGCGCAGAAAAATCATCCGCCCGCGTTGCGCCCACTCGGGCAATTCATCGGCCTGCTCCTCCCACCGCGCGGTTGCGCCGGGCGGCAGGAGGAGCAACGAAATCAAGATGGCAACTTGCGACCGATGCTGTAATCTCGGGCCCGCCATGATCGAGATAGACTATCAACTCACGCCGCGCCAACTGCAACCCAAGATCGAGCGGCTCTTCCATCTCTCTGCCGCCAAGATCCGCCGCATCGAAAAAAGCTGGGACGCCTTGCGCGGCACGCCGGTCTTCACCGTCGCGGGCAAGTACACCACGCGCGGCTGGACGGAATGGACGCAGGGGTTTCAGTTCGGTTCGGCGTTGCTGCAGTTCGATGCGACCGGCGAGAAGCAGTTCCTCGACATGGGCCGACGCAAGACGGTCGAGGTCATGGCGGGTCACGTCAGCCATGTCGGCGTCCACGACCACGGCTTCAACAACGTCAGCACCTACGGCAACCTCTGGCGACTCATGCGCGAGAAGCGCATTCCACACAACGAGTGGGAAAAGAACTTCTACGAGTTGGCTCTCAAACTCTCCGGCGCGGTACAGGCCTCCCGGTGGTCCACGACGAAGGATGGCAGGGGCTACATTTATTCGTTTAACGGGCCGCACTCGCTGTTCTCGGATACGATTCGTTCGCTGCGCGCGCTCGCTCTCGCGCATCAGTTCGGCCACGCGCTCATGGGCGAGATGGACCGGAAGATTTCGCTGCTCGAACGGCTCATTCATCACGCCGATACGACCGCGCGTTACAATGTCTATTATGGTGAAGGCCGCGACTCATACGACGTGCGTGGCCGCGTCGTTCACGAATCCATCTTCAACCGCAACGACGGGAACTACCGCTGCCCGAGCACGCAGCAGGGTTACACGCCGTTCTCCACGTGGACGCGCGGGCTGGCGTGGATCGTGTGCGGCTACGCGGAGCAACTGGAGTTTCTTGAAACAGTGAGCGCGGATGAACTCAGATCGTTCGGCGGCAAGAAGGCTGTCATCGCGATGTTCTTGAAAGCCGCGCGCGCCACGGCCGATTTCTTCATCGAGAACACGCCCACCGACGGCATTCCGTATTGGGACACCGGCGCGCCGAACCTGCACAAGCTCGGCGATTATCTGAACCGACCCGCCGATCCGTTCAACGACTTTGAGCCGGTCGACAGCTCCGCCGCAGCGATTACGGCGCAGGGATTGTTGCGGCTGGGCCGGTATCTGGGCCGGGAGGGCGAACGCTACCGCCAGGCAGGCTTGACGGTGGCGCGGACGTTGTTCGACGAACCGTATCTTTCAACGAAGGCGAACCATCAAGGATTGATTCTGCACTCGATCTATCATCGTCCGAACGGCTGGGACTATGTGCCGCCCGGCGCGAAGCAACCGCGCGGTGAGTCTTCGATGTGGGGCGATTACCATGCGCGCGAGTTGGCGCTGATGATCCTGCGCGAGGCGCAACGGAAGCCATACTTGGTGTTCTTTGGTTCGAAGTAGGACAGGCAGGAGTTCCTGGTTAGCGTGTTCTAAGCTATCGTTTGGAGTTCAAGCTTCAGCTTGCTTCGGGACGCGAATGTCGGACAAGCTAAAGCTTGAACTCTAAACGATAGCGGTTCGAGCGCCCTCCACGTAGAATGGATCCAGGCAAGATGCCTGTGCTACTTCAACTGCTCTCGCAACGCCTCGGCGACCTTCAGAAAGACCTTCGCCGGATCCGACTCTGGCGCCGCCTCGACAATCGGTACACCCTTGTCGCCGCCGACGCGAATGTCTGTGAATAACGGGATCTCCCCAAGAAATGGCGCGCTGATCCGCTCCGCTTCCTTTCTTCCACCGCCCGAGCCGAAGATGTCGTGACGCTGGTTCGTTCCCGGCACCGCGAAGTAACTCATGTTCTCGATCACGCCCAGGATCGGCACGTTCAACTTCTGAAACATGGCGGTGCCCTTGCGCACCACACCGAGCGAGGCCTCCTGCGGGGTCGTCACCATCACGCAGCCGTCGAGCGGGATCGTCTGGCAAAGCGACAACTGCGCGTCCCCGGTGCCGGGCGGCATGTCCACGAGCAGAAAATCCAGCGGCGCCCACGCGACGTTGCGGCAGAACTGTTGCACTGTCTTCATGATCATCGGCCCGCGCCAGATTACCGGCGTGTCGCCGTCGGTCAGGAAACCCATGGACATCAGCTTGATGCCGTGGCTGTGGACGGGTTCAAGCGTTTCGTCGTTGGCCAGCGTCGGCCGATCGCGCGTGCCCATCATCAACGGCACACTCGGGCCATAAATGTCGCAATCCATCAACCCGGTCGGCGCGCCGGTCCGCTTCAACGCGCAGGCGAGATTCACCGCGACCGTGGACTTGCCGACGCCCCCCTTGCCACTTGCGACGGCGACGACGTATTTCACCCCGCGAATCCGCGTCTGCGCGAGGGTTGGCGGAACGGCCTGCGCGGGCGACTGCACCTGCATTTCCACGAGCGCCCGGGTGACACCGGGGATCGTGCGAAGCGCGGCCTCGGCGTCGGCTTTGATCTGGGGCGCGATCTTCGGGTCTTGTGTAGTCAACGCCATCACCACGCCGACTTCGTTCTGATGGATGACGATCTGTTTGACGAGGCCAAACGAGACGATATCGCGCTTGAAGCCGGGATAGTGTACCTGCTTCAGCGTGTTGCGGACGAGTTCTTCCGTGATTTGCATGAGTTCAACCTACCGTGCCGAGCGAAGCTACTATGCGGGACAGGAGAGTCAAGGTTGTGAAATGTCCCATTGCGAGCCGCTCTCAATTTGCTTCCCGGATGAGACGATTGTCTCATCCGGGAAGCAAATTCAAAACAGGTTCGGCGGGATGGCCAGCTGGTCGAGCGCATCCTTGGCCAGCCGGATGTGCCGGCCGCCGTTGGTGAGCGACGGACTGCCGTGCGAGGGCAGGAACACGTCCACCTTCAACTTCGCCAGCTTGTAAATCGTCTCCTTGTACTCGTGCAGGTCGCAGTCGCGTGTGTTGATCAACAGAATCTTCCCGCCGAACGCCACGGTGTCGCCCGCGAAGAGCACCATCTTGCCGGCGATGTTTCCGTGGAAACTGACGTGCCCGCGACATTGGCCGGAGGTGCCGATGACGCGGAGCCGGTAGCGTCCCACTTTGACCGTGTCGCCCTCGTTCAACTCGACGTCCACCGGGCATGCCCGCATCCGGTAGTCCTTGGGATAGCCACCCGCTTTTCGGGCGACATCGAGATGCATCGCATGCTCGTCGCCGGTGCGGAGTTGCCATGCGAGCGGTTTGGAGACGTAGATCTTGGCGCCGAGCTTCCGTTTCCAATCAATCGCACCGCCGCAGTGATCGCCATGAGTGTGAGTAATCAGGACGTGCTTGATCTTCTTCACGTTGCCGATTGCCTCCCGGCAGTGGGCGAGAATCTGGTTCGACGCGAGCCCGACGCCCGCATCAATCAACCCCGCTTCGTTCCCGCCGTCCACGAGGAACACGTGACAGTCCCAAGGGCTGGTCATGTCGAACCCGAGCGCGCCGCTTCCGACGAGATAGATGTCTTTACAGAGTTTCATTGCGCCCCACCTGTCTATGCGGCCGGGGCGCGGAACGCCACTCGTTTGTGGGGGAGAGTGGCGCGTCGCCGGGAAACCTGCTGGTGCCGACCGTGCAGGACAAACTGAAGCTTGAACATGTCCCGCTCGATGTGCGGCTAAATCTCGATGCGAGCCGAGGCGGGGAGCGTGGTGTATATGCCAGCCTGCCGCCATGCCGGCTCGCCGCGTGTGTTGCCGCCATGTACACCCATCTTCAAGCCGAACTCGACAACGGTCTCCGGGTTTACCTGGTCGAGATCGGACGGACGCGAGCCGGAGACGCTGGTGGAAGTGGGCAAACGGTTCAAGGTGACCCGACGCTCCCGCCGCGCGCGCTGTGACAACGGTGCCCGCGTGTGTCACGCCCCCGTGTCGGCCTGACACAACGGACGCCATCTCGGTGGTGAGCCCTGCTTCGCCCAAGTTTCGTTTCTGGCCGATCCATCGTGACTTCCAAAAACTGTCCCTGCCGGATGCCATGCCGGTATATCCGTTGCTGGGAACGAAGCCGGAAACTTGTGCCCAAAAATTCCGCGCGCGGCATCCTGGCCGTGGGAGCGCGCAAGTGTCTTCGGGTGCGCCGGCGGGATGTCGAGCGCGGGGGCGAGTGAATCGAAAGGAGAATTCGTATGAGCGTAAAGCCGATTGCCGACCGAGTGCTCGTCGAACCCATCGAGGAGCAGGAGGTCAAGAAAGGCGGCATCATCATTCCCGATACCGCCAAGGAAAAACCCCAAGAGGGCAAGGTCGTTGCCATCGGGACCGGCAAGACCAGCGAGAAGGGAGAGAAAATTCCCTTCGAGGTGAAGAAGGGTGACCGGGTGCTGTTCAGCAAGTACGGCGGCACGGAGATCACCCTCAACGACAAAAAATATCTCATCATGCGCGAGGACGACATCCTCGGCGTGGTGGATTAACAAAAAGGAGTCAACATTATGGCAGCCAAACAACTGTTGTTCGATGAAGCGGCCCGCCAGAGCGTCCTGCGCGGCGTCGAGAAAATCACCCACGCCGTCGCAGCCACGCTCGGACCGAAAGGCCGCAACGTCGTGCTCGACAAAAAGTGGGGTTCGCCCACCATCACCAAGGACGGCGTGACCGTCGCCAAGGAGGTCGAACTGGAAGCGCCCTTTGAGAACATGGGCGCCCAGTTGATCCGCGAAGTCGCCTCGAAGACCAGTGACGTCGCCGGCGACGGCACCACCACCGCGACCGTTCTGGCCGAAGCGATCTACCGTGAGGGCCTCAAGAGCGTGACCGCCGGTTCCAACCCGATGGCGCTGAAGCGCGGCATCGAGAAGGCAGTGGGATCCTGCGTCGAGGAACTCAAGAGCCTCAGCAAGAAGATCAAGGATCGCAACGAAATCGCCTCGGTGGCCACCATCAGCGCCAACGGCGACCGCAAGATCGGCGACATCATTGCCGACGCGATGGACAAGGTCGGCAAGGACGGCACCATCACCGTCGAGGAGGCCAAGACCATCGAGACCACGCTCGAGGTGGTCGAGGGCATGCAGTTCGACAAGGGCTACCTCTCCCCGTACTTCGTGACCAAAGCAGAGGAGATGGAGTGCGTCCTCGAAGACTGCCAGATCTTGATCCACGAGAAAAAGATCTCGGCTGTCAAGGACCTGCTCCCGTTGCTCGAGAAGGTCGCGAAGGTCGGCAAGCCGTTGCTGATCATTGCGGAGGAGGTCGAAGGCGAAGCGCTCGCCACGCTCGTGGTCAACAAGCTGCGTGGCACGCTCACCTGTTGCGCGGTCAAAGCGCCCGGCTTCGGCGATCGCCGCAAGGCCATGCTCGAAGACATCGCCATCCTCACCGGCGGGCGTTGTCTGAGCGAGGACCTCGGCATCAAGCTCGAGAACGTGGACATGAACGACCTCGGCCGCGCCAAGAGAGTGGTCGTGGACAAGGAGAACACCACGATTGTCGAGGGCGCGGGCAAACAGTCCGCCATACAGGGCCGCATCAACCAGATCCGCAAAGAGATCGAGGAGACGACCTCGGATTACGACCGCGAGAAACTCCAGGAGCGTCTCGCCAAGCTCGCGGGCGGCGTCGCCGTCATCAACGTCGGCGCGGCCACCGAGACCGAGATGAAGGAGAAGAAAGCGCGCGTCGAGGACGCCTTGCATGCGACCCGGGCGGCCGTCGAGGAAGGCATCGTGCCCGGCGGCGGCGTGGCGTTGATCCGCTGCATCGAGGCGGTCGAGAAACTCAAGCTCAGCAGTGACGAGGCCGTCGGCGCGCAGATCGTGCGTCGCGCGCTCGAAGAACCGTTGCGCAAACTGGCCGACAACGGCGGCTACGAAGGCTCCATCGTCGTGCAGGAAGTCCGCAAGCGCAAGGGTGCGGAAGGGTTCGACGTGGACAAGGGTGAGTACACCGACCTGGTCAAGGCCGGCGTCATTGACCCGACCAAGGTCACGCGGTGCGCGTTGCAGAACGCGTCGTCCATCGCCAGCCTGCTGCTGACGACCGAGTGCCTCATCACCGAGATCCCGGAGAAGGAGAAGAAGAAAGGGCCCGGCCCGGGTGGCGAGTACGGGGGGGAAGAGTATTGAGCCACGCCGGCCCGGCCCGGCCCGGCCCGCGTCGTCCCGGTGGGAGGACGCACGCAAGCGGAGTGCGCAAGCCTCGCGGTGAGAGGAGGACGCGGGGCTTGCGCCGGTAAGGGGAGCGGTCTGGCTTTCAAGACATGATTCCGGTGGGGGATGCATGAACGAAGCAGCCATCCTGATCTCCCTGGCGAGCCTGGCGGTCGCTGCGGTCGCGTACTGGCGCGTGGGCGGGAAACGGGACGTGGAGGTCGCGCGACGGAAGGTCGAGCAGGAGCTCGAGGTTCTGCGCGCGAAGCAACAGGAACTGGGCGACGCGCTCATGATCGCGATCGAGGAGGCCTATCAAAGCAGCAGCCATACGCTGGCTCAGACCGCCGAAGGCCTGCGGCGTCTCAAAGAAGAGGCCATCGAAGGCCTGGAGCAGCAAATCGAGCACACCGCACAGCACCTCCATGGTCTTGAACGGCGTCTGGAAGAGGGCTTGAAATCGGCCCGCGAGTCCACCTTGGAAACCGCGCAGCGAATCCAGTGGGAGGTGCGCCGGCGCGTCCATCGGTTGGACGCACGCGGTTCACTGCTCTACGCCAAAGCGGCTGCCGTATCGGCGATCCGCTAGACTGGCAAGGGGGAGTTTCAGCGGGCCGAGCAACGGCTCGACGAAGCCATCGCGCTGTTGGCACTGGCGCGAGAGACCTTACGCACCGACCACGCCTACGATGCGCAGTTCGAGGCGGTCAAACGCGCCCTGGCCGAGGCCACCACAGCGGTCCGCGCCAAGGCCAGTGACGCACGCCAGCGCATCGAACATGGGCTGGCCGAGACCGACAAGATCCTCCACGCGCTGGAGAGCGACGAGCAACAAGCGGCCACAAAAGGCGGAACCAAGCCATGACCTTCCAACAGCCGCACACAATCCCAACGCGGAGAACAGCCCTGCTCGCCGTGGCCGATATCCGCGACATGCTCTTGCTGGAGGGGACACTGCGAAGGGCACGGCTCGCCGACGAAGTAGCCGTGGCGACCGACGGCGTCGAGGCCCTGGAGCACCTGTTTCCCCGCGAACCGGCTCCCTCCATGCCACTGCCTTTGTTCGTGTTACTGGACATGCACCTTCCCGCACTGAGCGGTCTCGCCGTCCTCCGGCGCATCCGCGCCGAAAAAGCTACCCGTCTGTTACCCGTCGTCGCTCTCACCGCCTCGCAAGGCGAGAGGGACCTGGCGGAGTGTTACAGCAACGGCATGAACCGCTACATTCACAAGCCGGTGGACCCGCGCAACGTCATCCGCGCAGTCCAAGGTCTGCCGATCGCGCCTCTGGGCGTCGCAACCGCGCAGGGGCAATGGGCATCCGCCGCGCAGATGGTTGCTTCCGAACCATGAACCACACGCTCCTTATCGTCACCGACCTCGGCGGGCTGAACGCCTACCGACCGGACACGACCGAACGTGGTACACCGCGGCTGGAGTTGCTGGAACAGGTGCGCTTGGAAAACGCGCGCCGGCGCGTGGTCGAACAGGTTACCGACCAGGCCGGCCGGCGCGCCGCGCCCCGGCAGAATAACGGCAGCCCGCCGGTCGCGCCCTACCGCGTTACGTGCGCCCCAGGAAATCGAGGACGACGCGCTCGAATTCGTCTTGGTGCAACCGGGCCGCGCCGTGACCGGCGCCGTTGAGCAGATGCAGTCGCGCGGCCGGGATGCGCGCGGCAGCTTCGCGTAAAATGGATTCCGGGAAAAATGGGTCGTGCGCGCCGCCAATCAGCAGCGTCGGGGCGCGGATGGCCGGCAGCCGGTCGGTGGCGTCGTGCGCCAGGCAGGCCTGGAGCGAGACGAGAAAATCCGCGGGGTCGGCGGACTTGAGCCGCAGCATCGGCAGGAGAAATTCGTAGAATGTGTGCTGGTATTCCTGGAGCGTGACCCGGGCGACGTCGAGGTAGAACTCGCGCCAGCGTTGCTCGCGAGCCAGTGTGAGCCACCGCTCGGGGATGCGTCGGCCGGCTTCGCAGGGGCGGTGCGCGGCGCAGGCGATGACGAGCCGGCGGACCAGTTGCGGGAAGTCCGCCGCCAGATGCGTGGCGATGCACCCGCCCATCGAAAGCCCCAGCACGTGGGCCGGGCCGATGTTCTGTTGCAACGCGGCGGCGTAGTCGGCGGCCATTTGCCGGGTCGTGTAGCCGGCGGGCAGATCGCGTTTGCGGCTGACGAGCCAGACGGTGAAGTCGTTGAGGAAATTGCGGTACCGGTAGGGCAAAGTCCACGTCGCCACGCTGGCATCCGCGAGCGCGTCCGCCACGCCCGGCAGTACCACGAGCCGTTGCGGGCCGCCTTCGATGCGAACAAAGGGCAGGCCGACCGGCAGGACTCCGCATTTCATTCGTGGCAACGTCATTGCAATTGCTCCGAGCGCGCTTTGGGTCGCTGCAGCACAACGCTGATCGGGCGCGCTCCATCGCAACCCCACTCTCCAAACACCCGCGTTGAGGGACGAGGGTCCGGCGACCGCCGACGGGAAGGTCGGCACGTCGAGCGCGCCGCCCCCCCCGCGGAAGCGCCTCACGAAACCTTGATGTCAATGTACTTCGGTTTCGCGGATTCGCTCTTGGCGATATGGACCTTGAGGAGGCCGTCGTGGAACTCGGCGTTGACTTTTTCCGCGTCGGCATCCTCGGGGAGCGTGAAACTGCGCTCGAAGGCGCCGTATTCGCGCTCGACTCGATGATACCGCTTCCCTTTCTGTTCCTCCTCATGCTTCCGCTCGCCGCGGATCATCAGGACGCCGTTCTCGACGGCGACCTTGACGTCGTCTTTGCGGACGTCGGGAATCTCCGCTGTGACCAGGTATTCCTTGTCGTCTTCGGAAATGTCCACCAGCGGTGTCCACTCCGACAGGGTCAGCGATTCCCGCCTGCCGCCATCGAACCTCTGCGACAGGGGACGACCGAACAGGCTGGATAGACGATTCGTCATTTCCTCCAAGTCACGGAACGGATCCCACCGGCCCCACCACGGGTCCCAGCGGGTCACCCCGCGCTCCTTGCGACGTTCTTTGCGGGTTAGAGCCTTCATAGTCTGTGTCTCACTCCCTTCTCTGCGGAACATTCGCACCACGGAGGGGTTCCGCCGCCGTGCGGAACGCCTCACGGCACAGAAGTGATGCATACTCCGGCTTCTGCAAGTGGAATGCCAGAGGGTCCTCGCAGCTTTCCCAAGAAACTCCCGAGGTGAAACGAACGAGTTGGGAAAACTTTGCACACCGACGCCGCGCCGTGACACACTCGGTTGTCACACTGATCACGATGGCGATCTTAGCCTGGATATTTCACAAGTTCTCGGACGCTCAGACAGTGCGCTCTCATTCACACCCCACTTCAGTGGGGTGATTGGCGTCGCGAGGCGTGATCGAACCGCTTCAGCGGTTTTCCTCACCGGGTCGAAACCGCTGAAGCGGTTCGCGGTGTCTGGTAGCTGCTGACCACCCCACTGAAGTGGGGTGTGAATGAGAATTCGGAGACAGCGTGCGGCCTGATTGTGAAATAGCCGGGTTAGAACCTCTCCATGATCTCGCGGTACACCTCGGCCGCCTGTTCGACCTGCCGGACTTCGACCCATTCGTCGGCGGTGTGCGCCTGGGCGATGTTACCGGGGCCGAGCACCACGCTGGGAATGCCGGCGCGGGACAACTTGCTCGCGTCAGTGCCGTAGGGCGCGCCGCAAATCTTCGCTGCCGGCTTGACCGTCCGACTGGCGGCGTGCGCGACCTGAACGATGCGCTCGGTCGGTTTCGTCTCCATCGCCCAATCGTCCGGCATCGTCATCTCGATCGAATAGCGGAAATCGGGGTCATCTTTCTTCATCACGTCGAGGTATTCCTGAAACTCAGCGAGCACCGTCTGCCTCTCCTCGCCCGACAACGTGCGACGGTCAATCTCGAACCAGCACGTGTCGGGCACGAAATTGATTTGCGTGCCGCCGCCGATCAAACTCACCGTCATCTCGCCGCGCTCGAGCAACGGATGGGTGCGGGCGCGTACTTTCGGCAGCCAATCGCGTTCGACCATCCCGATCAGTTTCACTGCCTGGCTGATGGCGTTCTTGCCAAGGTCGGGACGCGAGGTGTGACAGGCGCGTCCATGGATCGTCGTGCGCCAACGCACCGCCGACTTGTGCGCGATGACGGCGTCGAGGTCGGTCGCCTCGCCCACGATCGCGCCGCTGGCCGGGCCGCAGTCTTTGCAGAAACGAACGATACCGCTGAAGGCGTGTTCCTCATCCACGGTTGCCACGAGGACGATGCTGGCGGCCCGGGAGCGATTGTCTTTTGTCGCAACCAACGCGGCCAGCATCGCTGCCAGAGAGCATTTGGTGTCGCACGACCCGCGTCCGTAGAGCCGGTCGCCTTTGATGACCGGATCGAATGGCGGGATGGTCATGCCGGTGATGGCGACGGTGTCCATGTGCGCCTCGAAGACGAGTTTTTTGGATTTGTCGCGCCCATCGAGCCGGGCAACGACGTTGTGGCGACCCGGGAAAACTTCCTGCAACTCAAACGCGATTCCGTTCTTCTTCAGCAGTGAGGAAACGTACCGTGCGCACTCCGCTTCGCCGGGGCCGTCGGGTTGGCACTTCGGGTTGATGCTGTTGATGGCCACCAACCCCTTGAGAATCTCAATGACGTTACTCATACAGATTTGGAAGCCACGGATGGAACACAGATGAAACACGGATTCCAAACTTGATTTATCCGTGTTTCATCCGCGTTCATCTGTGGCCTATTTCGCCCCTTCCCGTTTCTCCCAGCCGGGCTTGAAGAGCGGGATGTAGTTTTGGCGTTTGTACGGATGGTTCGGGATTTCCTTCCAGTTCAGATCAATGCCGAGCCCGGGCCGCGTCGGGATCTCGATATGGCCGTCCTTAATCTTGACCGGGTTGACGATGATGTCGCGCTCCCACTCGGTGTCCTCGTAATTGAACTCGTCGAAAATCTCGTGGATGAAAAAGTTCGGCGAGGCGGTGTTGATGTGCGCACAGGCAGCGGAACACACCGGGCCTTGCGCGCTGTGCGGGGCCACGACACCAAAGTGCGCGTCCACCATCCCGGCAATCTGTCGCGTGGCCAGAATGCCGCCGACGTTGAGCGGTTCGGGCTGGAGAATGTGCACGGCCTCGTGTTTGAGCAGCTCGGCGAATTGCTGCTTGCAGTAGAAATCTTCGCCACACGCGATCGGCACGGGCGAATGTCTCGCCACCTCGACCATGGCGGAGATGTTTTGCGGCGCAACGGGCGTCTCGAACCAGGTCGGATTGTAGGGAACGAGCTTGCGCGCGATGCGGAGCGCCTGCTCGACGTTGAATCGGTTGTGACCCTCGACGAGCACGTCCACTTTCGGTCCGACTGCGTCGCGCACGGCAGCGACAATCTCGATGGAGAGGTCTTCGTCGGCGTTGTCGGTTTTGCGCCAGGCGGCGCCGAACGGATCGAACTTGAGCGCGGTGTAGCCTTTCTTGACGACCTTCCTGGCGTTCTTGGCAAACGCGTCGGGTGTGCGCGCGCCACGATACCAGCCGTTGGCGTAACAGCGCAGCTTCTCGTGACAGCGGCCGCCGATCAGATCATAGACGGGTTTGTTTAGCGACTTGCCCATGATGTCCCAGCACGCGATCTCGATGGCGCTGATGGCGCAAGCGTGGATCTGTCCGCCGTCGCTATAGACATCGCGCCACATCCGCTGGGTGATGACCTCGATCTGGAACGGGTCCATCCCGATGTAGAAATCGCGGAGTTCGTGGATGGCGGCCTCGACCGTGCGGGCGAAGGCGTTGAGCGTGCCTTCGCCGACGCCATAAATGCCGGCATCGGTCTCGACCTTGGTGAAAAGCCAGTTCTTCCAGGGATTGCCGACGATGAAAGTTTTGCAGCCGGTGATTTTCATGCGGGCGGCAAGGGTGCGAGGCGGGTGCGGAAAGGTCAAGGGCAAAGGGGGAAAACGAGGGGACGGACTTTCGTATCCGTTTAGCGCGCAAAGCGCTCGAACTGTTTACGTTTGGAGTTCAAGCTTTAGCTTGTCCGGTGTTCGCGTCCCGAAGCAAGCTGAAGCTTGAACTCCAAACGGTAGCCAAGAACACGCCAACCACATACAGGCATGCCTGCCTGTCCTTCGAGATATGGAAAAACAGATGAAAGCGTCAGGAATGGCTGTCTGACTCACGCCAGCTTCTTCTTCAACAACTCGTCCACGAGCGCGGGGTTCGCCTTGCCTTTGCTGGCTTTCATTACCGCGCCCTTGAGACGATTGATGGCGTTGACGTTGCCGGACTTGTAGTCGGCGGCGACCTGGGGGTTGGCCTTGATCGCTTCGTCCACCATCGCTTCGATCGCACCGGTGTCGCTGACTTGAAGCAAACCTTTCTCCTCGACGATCGCGCCCGGTGCCTTCGAAGTCTTGAACATTTCGACGAAGACATCCTTGGCGATCTTGCTGCTGATCTTGCCGCTGTCTTGCAACGCGATCAGTTCGCCGATGTGCTCGGGTTTGATCGGGCATTCATCAATGATCTTCTTGGCTTCGGTGAGGTCGCGAAGGAGATCGTTGATGATCCAGTTCGCGACGGCCTTCCCGTTCTTTGTACCGGCGGCGGCCTTCTCGAAGTAGAGCGACAGGGAAAGATCGGCTGCGAGCACACCGGCATCGTACGGCGGAATCTGGTATTGCTGCACGAAACGATTCTTCTTCGCCATCGGCAACTCGGGCATCGCCTTCTTCACATTGCCGAGCCACTCGTCGTTCGCCACGAACGGCATCAGGTCGGGATCGGGGAAATACCGGTAATCGTGCGCCATCTCCTTCGTGCGCATGGATTCCGTCACGCATCCCACGTCGTCCCAGCGGCGCGTTTCCTGGACGAGCTTCTCGCCTTTCTGCACCGCCTCGATCTGGCGCTTGATCTCGTACTCGAGCGCGTTGCGGACGCCGCTGAAGCTGTTCATGTTCTTGATCTCGATCTTCTTGCCGAGTTCCTTCTGGCCGACGGGCCGCACCGACACGTTCACGTCGCAACGCACCATGCCCTTCTCCATGTCGCAATCGCTCACGCCGGCGTAAATCAGGATGTCCTTGAGCGCGTTGAGGTACGCGAACGCCTCCGCCGCGCTGCTCATGTCCGGCTCGCTCACGATCTCCATCAACGGCACGCCCGCGCGGTTGAAGTCCACGCCGCTGGTCGTCGCGAAGTGAAAATTCTTGCCCACGTCCTCTTCGAGATGCACGCGCGTGATGCCGACCCGCTTGATCTTCCCCTCGAACTCGAACTCGACGAAGCCCTTCACGCAGAGCGGCCGGTCGTACTGCGAGATCTGGTAGTTCTTCGGCATGTCGGGGTAGAAATAATTCTTGCGGTCGAACTTCGAGTAGCGGCTGATCTCGCAGTTCAACACCATTCCCGTGAGTGCGGTTTTGCGGATTGCCTCCTCGTTGGGCACGGGCAACACGCCCGGCATGCCAAGGCACACCGGGCAGACGTTGGTGTTCGGCGGCGCGCCGAATTCGTTGGCGCACCCGCAGAAAATCTTGGTGTTGGTCTTTAGCTGGACGTGCGTCTCCAGACCGATGGTGGCTTCGTAGTTCATCTCGATTTTCTCGGCCCACGAAATACACGAGTCCCACGAACAAATCCAACCTTTTGGTAGGCCCGGTATCTGCGATTCAGATAGTAGCGGGCGGAATGCGGTGAGTTTGCTGGCGAGAAGGAATCTACCCTCGGCCGGACGACGCTCGGCGCCCCCTTCGCTCGCCTGCTTCCTCCCCCGCTTTACCGCGGACGGGGATGGACCGGCGGCTCGAACATCGTTTGTTCCATCTCCGTGATCTTGCCCAACGCTTTGCCCCGACCCACCCCCTCCAGTTGCACCAACTCCCTCGAAAAACTCACCAGCGGCAACTGCGCATAGCTCTGCTCGTGGTAAATCACCACGTATTCCCGACGCACGTTCAACTCTTCCCGCATCGCCTGCGGACTCAATCCGGCCAGCCGCTCCTGATGCCATTTCCATAATTGCCATTGCCGTAGCGTGTAGGTCAGCAGCACCAGCACCACTTGCGCCGTCACCAGCGCCAAGGAACGGCTGCGAAAGTCCGTCAGGTCGTAGAAGCATTTGATCATTCGATGCCGCTCTTCGATCTGCGCCCGCAGCCCGTAGTCCGAACGCACCGCGCCCCCTTCGGCAAACTCCCCTGTCGTCATCAGTCCCCATTCCTCGGCATGCCCGTCGGCATACCGCTGGCGCAGCAGCACGACGTGGATCGGCACGCTCGCCGCGCTCCAACTGCCACAGTCCCGGATCGCGCACAGATCCGTGCCCACGTGCTGTTGCGAGGGATCGGGCGGCGACGCCGACGCACCCGCCGGCGTTGTTCGGCGTCGAGCGCCTCATAGTCCACCGGGCGGTTGTGTTCGTCCATCCACAACACGCTCGAACCTTCGTACGCCTCGGTGTCGGGCACGAACAGGTAGGAGGCGTCGCCCAGAAAGACGCCTTCGGGATCGAAGAAGCCCCGCGCCTGAAACTCCGCCTGCACCGGGCCGTTGAACCACGCTCCTGGTGGTCGTCGCCATCATCGCCATCCTCGCGGCGATGTTGTTGCCGACG
>CAZOTB010000043.1:0-9832 GCA_964582645.1 uncultured Verrucomicrobiota bacterium
GATAGCGCCCGGTTCCGTTGTTTCCTCGCGATGGAACTCGGCGTTTCGCACCGCGACGTGGACGCAATGGTGCTTGGCGGCCACGGCGATGACATGGTGCCGCTCGTTCGGTACGCAACGGTGAGCGGCATCAAGGTGGAAGACCTGCTGCCCAAGGACAAGCTCGACGCGATCGTGACGCGCACCCGCAACGGCGGCATCGAGATTGTGAACCTGCTCAAGACCGGCTCGGCCTACTACGCGCCGTCGTCATCGGTGACGGAGATGGTTGCCAGCATTTTGAACGACCAGAAGCGCGTGTTGCCATGCGCCGCATGGTGCACCGGCCAGTACGGCATCACGAACCAGTTCGTCGGCGTCCCATGCGTACTCGGCAAGAACGGCGTTGAGAAGATCATCGAGTTGAAGCTGACGAACGAAGAGTTGGCCTCGCTCAAGAAGAGCGCCGACCATGTGGCGGACAGCGTGAAGAAATTGAAGTTGTGAGTGGTGCATTACTCAAGCGGATCACTTTGATATGCGTTGTTCTTCTGCCCTGGCTTGTTCGGCGGCGTTGGCGGCTTGCTGCGAACGTCTCGCATCTGCCGCCCATGCTTCTTGGCTTTGCCGCTCGGCAATCGCCTTGTGCTGTTGCGGGTCGGCGAGTTGAGCATCTTGGGGCGTGGACCATTGACCATTCCACTTGACCAATCCTTTCGCGGTTTGTTCGGCGTCATCCCACACCTGTGCCTCGGCTCACTTGTCGTCCTCCTCCACGAATTTCAGGAATTGCTCCTGTCGTAGCTGTGCGCCAGCCAACCGATTCGGGTCTGCTCCTTTGGCGACGAGTAGTACCAGCGCCATTTCGCTTTCGCCCTGCCGACCGATCGCGGCGGCAATCGGATTGTGCAGCGCCACTTCCAGCAACACCACGGCCTGCCCCTGCGCAAACGCCGCAAAGACGGAACAGGATGCATCGCCTGCCTACGGTGGATGACCTCTGGGGCCGCCGAGCGTTGCCCGACCCGTTCCCGTACAAAGACGACGGGGCGGGGCTGTTCTTTCCGGACCCAAAGGATCAGGCGAAAGGCCGCGTATCTGTGGGCGAGCACCGTTCCGCCCGAGGGCGCGAACCTGTTCCAGCGGCAGGTGGTTCATCGGGTCCAACGGGGAAAACCTGGCGCAAATGCCAACGTCCACCCAGAAGAGCGACAGCAAGGAGTTCGTGCTCGTTTACAGCATCCCCATCGCAGGCCGATGAGAATCTTCCAACTGCTTTTCCCTGCCGGTGGGACGATCTTTGCCTCCCACGCTGTGGCGGAGGATTGGAAGCTGGTGAAGGACGAGAACACGATCCTGGCCGGCGCATTCAACGACAGCGTCGCGCTGTTCGCCATCAAGGAAAGTGGCTCAGGTGAGCCACTTCATTGGAAATGGTTGCCCTGCGGGAAACCGATGGGTTAGTGCAGGTGGTACTTGTAGGTGGCCACGGGGCCGCGCAGCCATTCGACGTGCCCGTCGAACATGCAGACGTTCACGCCGCCTCCGTGAAATGGATAGCTCGTGTTGGCGGAGCTCACATAGTCGTACCGGCCGACGGGATAGCCTCGGACCAGTTGATCGGTAAACCACCATCGCCCCCCGCCCACGGCCTGCCACACCAATTGTCCGTCCGCCAGCATCATGGTGTCCGAAGGAGTCGGAATTTCGGAAATCTTGTACGGGCCAAATGCATTGCCAGTCGAGTTGTAACCGGTTCGGTAGAAGCACCACGAAAAGCTGCAATCGTGACTGCCCGCCAGACTCGACATCGCATAATGCGATTCCGCCAGCGGCCAGTAGATGAACGGCGCGTTGTTCCAGGTCATCGCGCGCTTCGAGGGGCAGAAAAACACGCCGCGCATGTTGTTGTAATCGGTGCTGCTGCGCCGGAGGAGACCGTTGCTGGCGAGTTCGCCCACCCATCCGATATAGACACCAGCCGCATAAGCGCCCCGTCCAATGGGCGGCCAGCCTTCATGATTGTCCGCGTACATGAGCACGGCCATGCCGATCTGGCGGAGGTTGTTGGCGCACTGCGCCGACCAGGCTTTTTCTTTAGCGCCTTTCAGTGCCGGCAGCAGCAGCGCGGCGAGGATCGAGAGGATGGCGATGACCACCAAGAGCTCAATGAGCGTAAAGGCACAATGCCGGTGCGGACGGTGTGTCATGGACGCGATCGCCGCCACAGGACCGCGCCGGCGAACAGCAGCAAGGCCACCGTGGACGGTTCGGGAATTACGAGGTACACCGACAACGTCCCCGTGCTATAGAGCGCGCTGGTGTCCCAAGCCAGGCCGGGATCGAGCGTCGGGAGGCTGGTCGTCGAGAACGTGCCCGCCAGCGATCCGAAATCGAGAATGTCGAAGCTGTCGCCGTTGGCCGGGTTGAAGGCGTTGATGAGTGTGACGTTGAGCGTGCCATCGGCCGTGAGCAGGCCGGTCACGTCCACCTGGTCGTATTGGCTGCCGCTGGTGCCGCCGAGCTCGAGGGCGAGCACGGAGGTGGGTTGGAGGTTCAGGTCGCCCGCGAACGTCAGCAGGCCCGCCGAGTTGCCAGGTGAGATGGTGCCGGAGTTGGTCGAGACGGGGGCCGCCACGGTGCCGTTGCCGGTGATGCTGCCGCCGTTGCCGACGCTGACGAAGCTGGATGCCTGAAAACGTCCGCCGTTCTGCAGGTCGAGGTGCGCGAAGGTCGGCGCGGAGTTGGTCTGGAAGGTGTACGAGGTGACGCTGTTGTTGGTGGCGGTGTTGAGCCGCAGCGTGTTGTTGCCGGCGTAGCTGATCGCCGTCGAGATGCTGCCGCTGAGGTTGGCGGCGGTGGCGTCCTTGAACTCGATGGTGGCGTTGGTGGTGACGAAGGAGCTGCCTGCGTTGACCGTAATGGAGGGGTTGTTCAACGCGGTGAAGCGAATGGTGCCGCCGTTGCGGTTGGTGATCGAGCCGCGGGTGTTGCCGCCGGCGCCGACGCTGGTCGCGCCGCGCAGTTCGAGAATGGCGGAATCGGCCACGGTGACGGTGCCCGTCGAGGTGAACCCGCCGCCGGTGTTGGCGGCGACGCGGAAGGTGTTGGTGACGATGGTCAGGCCGCCGAAGAAGGACATGTCGCCTTTGCCGCCGGCCACGCCTTCGGCACCGCCGACGGAGAGTTTGTTGACGGTGAGGGTGCCGTTGCTGACGATGGCGATGGCGCCGCCGTAGCCTTGTTGGCCGACGTTCATGGAACTGTTCGAGATGTTCAGCGCGCCGCCCGCGAGCAGGAATCGGGAGGCGGCGGTGTCCACGCGGCCCAAGACGAGGTTGCCGGTGAGGTTGTTAGTGCCGCCAAAGATGTTCCAGGTGCCGCTATTGGCCGCGCCGCCGGCGTAGCCAAGCACGACGGCCTGGGCGTTCACGGTGCCGTTGCTGGTGACGAGGGTGCCCCGACCCACGACGCCAATCTGCGCTTCGGCCCCGGTGAGGTTGAGCGTGCCGCCCGCCACGGTGACGGTGCCGGTCGAGCCGGCGGTGCGCCCCAGCAGGAAGCTGGAGGAGGTCACGGTGCCGGTGCCGCCGGAGAGAGTCCAACTCCCGGTCGCGCCCGAGGAATCGCCGAGCGAGAGCGAGTCGAAGCGGGATTCGCCCCCCGTCTGGGTGAAGATGCCGGTTCCGCCGTTGCCGATTCTGTTGCGGTCGGAACTGGCGAGGGAGTTCGTGGCGATCAACAGGCCCGCGCTCATGGTCATGGTGGCGATGGTGCCAGCGTTCTGGGCGAGGTCCACACGACGGTTGATCCAGCTTGTGCCGCCGTGAATCTCGAAGGCGCTGTTGTTGCCCACGCTGACGATGTAGCCGTTGAGCGCGCCGTTGCTGACGATGAGCGTGCCGAGCGAGTTGGCGCCGTTGTTGCCGACGGTGAAGGTCTGGTTGCCGTTGGTGAGGTTGAGCGTGCCGCCCGAGACGATGACGGTGCCGGTGGAGTTCGCGCTGTTGGCGACGATCGGGCTGCTGCTTATGTTGGCGGTGCCGCCCGCCACCTCGAATACGCCGTAGCCGCCGGCAGTGCTTCCGATGTTGAAAATTCGATTGATGGTCAACAGGCCGCCGTTCATGGTCATGATGCCGGTGCCGCCGCCGCCGATGGTCCAACGGGCGAGCGAGTTGGTCACGGTCAGCGATCCGCCGTTCATGATGAACGTGCCCACGGACCCGGCGATTTGACCCACGTGGCTCTCCCCGCGGGATTCGACCGCGCCCTGTTCGAGAAGGAAGGTGGGCGTGGCCCCGTTGCCGAAGCCGACGTTGAGGATGCGGAAGCTCAAGACGGGCGTGTTGGTGTAATTGACAACGAGGGTCTGATTGTCGCCCGCGCTGTTGCCCATCGAGATGTCCTGGAGATTGGTGATCGTGCCGGCGGCGGTGTCGGCGGTCGAGTTGGTGATGAACACCGTGTAGGTCCCGTTGGAGAAGATGCGGGCATCGTCGAGATTCGTCGGAGCGCCGGTGTTCCAGTTGCCGCCGACCTCCCAGTTTCCACCGCCCGCGTTGACCCAGTCGCGGACGGCGGCGAAAGCCCCGGTGGCGACCGAGAACGCCATGAGAAAGCCCAACACCCTCCCCATTCCTACCGTAACGCACCTTTCCATATTGCTCACAGTTTCGCGCAGCGGGGCGCGAATGGCAAGACTGAGAATGTGGGCAACGTCGTTTCCCAGTTGGGCCGGGTTGCGTCGCTGCCGTCGGTCTCGTAGTCTCGCCCTGCTTCATGAAATGCACCCACTCGTCTCTCCGTCCATCTGCCCCGGTCGTCATCGCGCTCTCCCTCGTTCACGCCGGCTCGGGACAATCGCCCGATGCCTTTGAGACGGGCGGACCGTTGGCCGGATTGAAGCTGCCGGTGTCGAAGCAAAACACCGGACCGGGACCGGAGGTCGAGTTGTATCCCGGCTCGGTCGAGCATTTCCGCGCCTACTTCATGAAGTACCTGCCGGTGCGCAGCTTCTTCGACAAGCAGAGCCAGGTGAAGAACTGGACCGCGCCCTCCATCCCGGGCGCGGAGGGGGCGAAGGCCGAGACCTACGCGAGCCCCGTGTACGCGCAACCGAAGAACGGCAACGCGACCGACACCGGGAACAAGCTCCCGCCCGTTCCCGTCGTTCGGTGCAGCGCCGCCGGCCCCGTCTTCAAGCTCGACCTCGGCACGCTCGACCGCGGGCTCTACGCCGTGCGCGTGATCGGGGCGGTCGAGAAGGAGAAGTTGCGCCGGTTTCGCGAGCCGCTGTACGTGACGATGCGCGTCAACGATGGACTCCAGGGCGAGGTCAACGCCTACCGGGTCCGCATCGGTTACGTGGACGAGTTCTACAGCGTGGCGGAGATTTATTTCCACGCGACGGAGAAGCGCCGCTTCCAGGCCGAGGTGTCCGTGGACAAGGGCAGCGCGGTCGAATTGCTCGTCCACAACATCTCGCTGGACGACGTGCTGGCCGGCTCGATTCGCCGACCGATCAAGACGAGGCGGACGGTGACCACCGACGAGGAGATCGCGCAGATCAGGGCCGGGTACGATGCCGCGGAGCGCAAGCCGTTCGCGGCGCTGCCGGTCCTTGCGCCCGAGGAGCGGCTCGCCCGCGACGCCGCAATCTGGAAGTGGTTTCCGCCACTCAACGCGCAAGGGCTCTACATTCACGGCCCGCTGCCCGAGGGCGCGGTGGAAGGTGTGGCCGACAAGACGAAACCGGAGGTCGAGACGGAGTTCGGCCGCTGGGAGGTGGTCGGCGGCGAGATCATGAATCTCGAGGAAGGAACGCTCACCCGCAACCCCAAGCTCATCAACGCGTTTCTCGTGAACAAGAAGCTCGGGCTCGAGTACACCGTGGACGACCTCTGGGCGCGCAAGCCGCTGCCGGACCCGTTCCCCTACAAGGACGACGGGGCGGGGCTGTATTTTCCCGATCCGAACGATCCATCCAAGGGGCGCGTCTTCGCGCCGATCGCGGCGGGGGTGCATCGGCGGGTGCGGCCGGGACCGATGTTTGCCAACTCCGCCGCGAACCACTGGCTGCAGAGCGGCCACCGCGACCTGGCGCGGGACGCGGCGGTGGACCTGATCCGGTACGCGTATCAGTTGCCGGCGATTGACGATGCCCGCAGCTTCGTGAACAAGGCGATCCGGATTCCCGGCGACCGGGATCAGGATGGCTATTGCCGGCAACGCGGCATGGAACAGGCCTGGCGCAGCCATTACCAGAACTACCTGCACGCGCTCCACACCTACGACAAGCTCTTCGAGTTCATCCAGGGCAACGAAGACCTCGCGCAATCCATCCACCGTTTCGTGCCGTGGGTGAAGACCTCCGCCGATCTGGTTGAACTGCTCGACGTCTATCTCGTCCAGTCCACCGCCAAACGCATTCTCCGGTATCACACCCATACTCTCCCGATGGCGATCTCGGTTGCCGCCGTGACGTTGGGCGACAACGGCGTCACCGATCCGTGGATGGAATGGCTGTTCGCGAAAACGTTCGTCTATCCGCTCGCGCCGGCGGGCGCGCAGGACCTGATGATCGTCGGCCACGACCGCGAAGGGCCGCAGTACATCGGCTCGACCTACTACTCGCAGGAACAGGGCGCGCGCCGCATCGCCGCCGAACTCGATCCCTACCTGCGCGCGGGCGGCAATCCGCAGTACAATCTCGCCGACCCAACCCAATACCCGAAGCCGCTCGCGAGTTGTTACTGGCAACTCAACACGATCATCGCCGGCGCGGACTTCGCCCGCATCGGCGACGTGAACGGCCCGGACAAGTCGCCGTTCTTTACCGTCGGCAAGGGACTGGCCGAAGCGAGCCGGTTCGGCTGGCGGTGGTCGGGCGATCCGCGGTTCGCCTGGATTCTCAAGAACGTGTTCGGGCGCAAGGACGAAACCCCCGAGGTCTGGAACAAGATCGAAGCCGCCGCCGCGGCGGTGAAACGCGCGCCGTGGCTCGACCTGCCTTCCCGCGTCGTGGACAACTGGTTCGGCGCGCTTGAAAGCGGGTTGGCCCACGACGATCATCGCTTCCGTCGCGCGGTCTATGTGCGCACAGGCATCGGCTCGGGACACGCACACGCCGACACACTCGACCTTCAATTCGTCGCGCACGGCCTGCCGATGACGATTGACGGCGGGCAACGCTCCGGTTACTCCAAGCCCAACGACAAGTTCTCCCGCATCCACAACACCGTCGAAGTGGACGGCGCCGGCAACGGCGAATATGGCCTGAGCTCCGCGGCGACGATCCAGACGTTGACCGACGCCGAGGGCGCACGCTATCTCCGCGCCAACGCCGTCCCGCCCGACAACGCGCGGTTGTACCGCCGGCAGGTGGCGTTGATTGACGTGGACGAGGGCCGCGGATCGCAGCCGTTGAGCGTCGCGCAACAGAAACCGGGCGCGCCGTTGCCGAAGGAGGTGACGACGGCGAACTCGTACCTGTTCGACGTCTTTCGCGTCGCGGGCGGACGGTTGCACACCTATTGCTTTCACGGGCCGGTCAATGACGACTTCCAGTGGAACGCCGCCGACGCGAAACCGGTCGAGCACGTGCCCGCCGTGGCGGGCGTCACGAACGACGCGGCGTATCTCTCGCTCTTCTCGGGTTCGCCCGCAAGCAAACAGGCGGGCCGCTGCCCGGCCATCTTCGAGGCGACGTGGCGCTACTCGCGCGAGGGGGTCGGCTCGGAGAAACAGATGCTCGGGGCGAACTTCAACCCCGACGCCCCGCGGAAGTTCACGCGCCTGGCGATGCTCGACGCCGGCGGATTGCGGGCGTTGAAGGCGGATGTCGTGACCACGACGCAATCGCCCGTGCAATACCGGTTCTCGACGGTGATGCTGCAACGGCGCGGCGAGAAACTGGAGTCGGCCTTCGCCGCGATCATCGAGCCCTACGCCGGCGAGCGGTTCATCGCTTCGGAACAGCCGCTGGCCATCGAAAACAACGAGACCGACGCGCTGCGGGCGGTCGCCGTCGAAGTCAAAACAAGAGATGGGCGCACCGATGTCTGCTTCGCGGACGGCCGGCCCGAGAAGGTCCGGGAAGTCGGCGCATTCAAGATGGCGGGCGAGTTCGGTTACGTCTCCACTGACAGCAACGGCCTCCGGCAAGCCACCCTCACCGGCGGCACGCAACTGGAAGGCCCCGGCCTCGCCATCAAGCTCGCCGCCCGCGCGCATACCGGTACCGTGACCAAAGTGGATTACCCCGCCAAGGCGCTCTGGATTGATGCGCCCTGGCCGGCGGCGTGCGGCGGCGGCGCGTTCGAGATCGGCGTGCCGGGCCATTGGACCACCTACACCGCCGCGTCGGTCGCGCCGGAGGGCAAGGGCAGCAAGCTGACGGTCACGCGCGGAGCGGATTTTTACCGGTCCGCGATCACGCCAGTGGTGGCCGGATCGAACCGGGTGGATTGCGTGCTGGCGATGCCGGTGGGCCGCGAAAACACCGCCGGCTGGGTCGCCTCGAACGAGCAACGGACGAAATTCTGGCGCGTGGCCAACGAAGCCGGCAACAACTTCAAGCTCCTCGACGGCGTGGCGAGCGAGAAAGATTTCGCCCCCGACCACGTCCTCCGCCTCTGGGAATACGGCGTGGGCGACACCGTCCGGCTCGCCACATTCGCGTCGGTCCGCCGCGTCGCTTCGGGCGAGTACGAAGTGACCGGCAACGCCGACGTCGAGGTCGCGCTGGGCGGCGCGGCGTCCCGCCAGTTCGCCGCCTCCGAGTTGCCGGCCCGGCTCAAGTCCCCATGAAGTCTCTCGCCAACGATTGCCTGGAACTGCATTTCGCGCCCGAGGCGCGGCTCGTGGACCGGCGGCGCGGCGTCGCGTGGCGGCTGGATGCGTCGCGTCGGGCTTTTTCCCGGGGCGACTCGAAGACGCGCGAGCCGTTGCCGGCGGGAACGGTCGAGCCGTTGCCGGGCGCGTTCCGCGTCACGCACCTCCTGCCGGACGGGCCGGTGCGCTACCTGTGGACGCTCACGGCGGATCATGTTCGCGTCGAGTTGGAGAGCGCGCCGGAGTCGGTGACGCAGGTGAGCCTGCCCGGTGCGTTCCGGCCGGAGGCGGGCGGGTGCGACCTGTTGCTGCCGCCGTACCAAGGTTTGCTGTATCGCGCCGGCCACGATGAATGGGAGGAAACCAAGCCGGGCGGCGCGCACGGAAACTTCTCGTTGTGCACGGCGGCGCTGCTGGCGGAGCGCGGCGGATTGCTGGTGACGCAGGAGACGCCGGCCGACTGGGTCTGCCGGTTTGGCGACGCGCCGGGCGGCGCGTATCTCGACTTCGAGCAACAACGCTGCCCCGTGCGCGGCTGGTATGGGCGCGAGGCGCGGTTGTATCCCGTGGACGCGGACATCACGGCGGCGGCCAAACGCTACCGGGCGCGGTTGAAGGAGCGGGGCGAGTTCGTTTCGTGGGAGGAAAAGATCGCGCGCAAGCCGGTCCTGGAGAATCTGTTCGGCGCGCTGATGGCGTTCACCGGCTACAACCACGCGCCGGAGCTGGATTACGCCGGAAACGCGCGGGCGTTGCGCGAGATGGGGTTCGAGAGCGTGCTCTACTACCCGGTGCGGATGTGCCACTATACGCGGGATTTCCTGATGGGCGGCGATGCGCCAGTCTGGTTGTCGGACGAGGAAATCGCGCGGGTCAAAGCCGTGCCGGGCGCGCTCGTGTCGCCGTGGGGTTGGTTCATCGAGGGGCTGGACGACGGCTCGGAGCGGATGCGGAAACTGTTCCGCCGCCGGCAAAACGGCGATCGCGTTCCCGGCTGGCGCATCGAGCACCAGCAATG
>CAZOTB010000043.1:9842-41763 GCA_964582645.1 uncultured Verrucomicrobiota bacterium
CGAGACCTGTCCGCCGTACCAGATCGAGGAGATCCGTCGCCGGTTCGCCACGGACATGGCGGCGATGGACTGGATTCATTATGACGTGAACGCCACCCGGCTGGGACGGTCCGTGTGTTACGCGAAAGACCACGATCTGCACGGCCACCGGCCGCTCTGCAAGACCGACGATGTGGAGTGGACGCGCCGTCTGCTCGGGCCGGAGACCAACGGCAACCGGATCGTGTCGAGCGAAGGATTCGTGGACCGCTACGCAGTGAGTTACGACATCGGCACGACCAAGCTCTGGCCGGCGGCCGGGCCCGGCGCGCGGTTCATTCCTGTGCCGTTGACGATGCTGGTGTTGCACGACAGCACCGTGCACGACTGGTGGGAGGTGGACAACTACAACGAGCTGCCCGGCTACCGCGCCGAGCATCGCTTCGGGCGGGTCGGGTCCGGCGGCGCGCAACGGAAGGCCGCCCTCGACGCGCTCTACGGCAGCCCGCCCAACGTGTTCCCGTTCGGCCGGCAGTACGGCTGGACCGACCTCGGTTCCCGGCGGACGTTCTCTTACACGATCCATCTCGATGACCGCGCCGTGCAACGGGCACTGGCATTGGCGTTGCCGGTAACGCGCCTGCACCGGCGCATCGGCAAGCTGGAGCTGCGGTCGTTCGAGTTCCTCAGCGACGATCACGCGTTGCAGGCGACGACGTTCGCCGATGGCACGCGTATCGTGGCGAATCTCGGCGACCGCAGCCGCGAACACCCGAGCGCGGGCGTCGTCCCGCCGTACACGTGGAAGGAAATCCGAACGTGAAGCTCCCCTCCCCCTGGCTTCTCCTCCTGCTCGCGTGGCTCGGCGGCTCGCTGTGCGCGGACCCGGCAGCTCACGACTGGACGCTCGCGTTCGAGGACGACTTCAACCGCGACGTGATCGGGATGGAGTGGGCGATCCTCCGCGGCGACTGGCATATCCACGACGGGAAGCTGCGCATCGTGCGCGATTGGACGAGCGACTCGGCGATTCGCACCGCGCGCCGATGTTCCGAGAATGTCCGTCTCGAGTTCGATGTCCTTGTGCCGGTGCCGCATTGGGTCAAAGCCGCGGTCCGCATTGGCGACCAATACTGGGACGGCGGCGGCCACGCGCGCCTCGGCGAAGTGATCCTGGTGCCGCCGGGAACCCAGGAGCCGCGCGGGGATTTCGCCGAGCTCCAGCCGAACCGGACTTACCGGGTCGCGATCGAGTACGAGGACGGACGCCTCCGGGCATGGGTGGACGGCAACCAAGTGAAGGAGGAGCAGACGATTCTCGGCGGCGCGTTCAACGACAGCGTCGCCTTGTTCGCCATCAAGGACGCCGACTTCGACAACGTGAAGGTGTTCGTGAAGCCGTACGGCAAAGGGTTCCCGGGCGAACCGCACGCCACGCCCGAGACAAACCGCCGCGCGACGGTCGACGCGGCGAAGTTCCTCGACCCGGCCAAACCCGACCACGGGTTGCAGGCGGCGATCGATTCGCTGCCGCCGACGGGGGGCGCGGTCCTTCTGCCGAAGGGCGAGTTTGTGCTGCGCCAGTCGCTGTTTCTCCGCGAGGGCGTCGCGCTACGCGGCCAGGGGCCGGAGACGAAGCTGGCGTTGCCCTCGCCCCTCATCTGGACCACGCTGGCCGCACCCGCGGCGAAAGGCGCGACGACCCTGCCGGTGGCCGACGCATCGCAGTTCAAGCCGGGATGGATGCTCTGCCTGGGCGTGGACGCGATGTATTACCTCGCCACGAAAGAACCCTGGCGAGTGAAAAGCGTTTCGGGCCACACCCTCGAGTTGAGCCGTCCGCTCGAAGCCGGTCTCGCCGAGAAGACGCCGATCGGGAACTGGTTCCCGGCGATCTACGCGGCCAACGCCGCCCGCATCGAGGTGCGCGACCTCGACATCCTCGGACGCGGCGACGATCCCGCGCCGTTCAAGGGCGGGTACGGCGCGGCGGCGGTGACGTTTTTCTTCGTGCGGGACGCGCGCGTCAGCGGTGTGACCGCGCATGGCTGGAAGGGCGACGCGTTCAGCTTCCAGGGCGGCCGCGACAACCTGCTCACGGACTGTCAGGCCGTCCGCGCGCGGGAGAAAGGCTTCCATCCCGGCTCGTGCCAGCAGCGGATGATCATCTCGCGCTGCCTGGCGGATAGGTGCGGCGACGACGGCTTCTTTTTCTGCCGCTACAACCAACTCTCCGCGATGGGCAACAACACGTATCTCCGCAACCGCGGGGCGATGATCGGCGGCCTCGCCAGCGCGGGCGACATGTTTAACACCATCAACCGCAATTTCGGCATGGGCAACCGGCTCGGAGTCCCGTTCGCCAGGGGGGCCAACGATGTGTTCCTGGACAACGTGATCGTAAACACCGAGACCGCGCCCGTCCTCGAGTTGCTCGGCGGCGATTATGCGGGCGGATCGAAACTCAATCATCCCTACACCGGCCCGTCGCGTTACCACGTCATCGCCGGCAACACGTTCGCGAACGAGAAGACCATCGAGACCATCGTGGCGCGTCCGGGTGCGGAAGCGAACGTCATCGCCGGCAACCAGACCGTTGCCGCTGACAAATGGCAGAAGCCTACCCCTCCTTCCGCGCCGCCGTCGTTGCCGCCCGTCGTCGTGGATGCCGCGAAGTTCTACGATCCGAGTTTGCCCGACTGCGGATTTCAGAAAGCCATCCTCGCAGCAGCCGCCCAGGGTGGAACGGTCCGACTGCCGGCGGGGATCTTTCCGCTAACCAGGAGCCTCGTCCTCCCCTCCCGAGTCACGTTGTGCGGTGAAGGAATTGCCACGCGGCTCGTGTGGAAAGGCGACAGCGGTGCGTTCGCGGTTGCCACGAAGCTCGGCAACGAGGTCGGCGTGCGCAGACTTGCGATCGAAGGCGGCGGAATCGTCGCGCATTCCACGGAGGGCCTCGTCATTGAAGGGGTGGACGTAGAGGCAGGAAAAGGTCCGGGCATCGAGTCGGTGGACAGTTCCAACATGGTGATCAGCCAAAGTCGGGTGCGCGGCTGCCGTATTGGCTACAATCTGATCCGGCCGACCACCGCGTCCATCGTCGAATCCTTCGCCCTGGAGAACGAGCAGGATGGACTCTTCGTTGCTTCCGCGAAAACAGGAGTGACCGTGGACAGCTCGATTTTCTGGTTCAATCGCCGCAACGGGATCCGGGTCGAGGGAACCGGACCGAATGGGTTGATCGTCATGAGTTCTGTCGTCTCTTCCTCGGGCGAAGACGGCATTTTCCTGCAGGATGGCGTCGGCGCGCTGGTGCGCGGCAACGTCGTTCATAACAGCTCGCTATTGGGCAAGGGGAGGTTCGCGGGCGTGGTTCTCCGCGGCAACACACACAAGACGCGCATCGGCGAGAACCGCATCGGCGACGAACTGTTCGATCCGCTCCAGCGCGTGGCCGTGCGGGAACTCGATGCCGCGTCGGCCAACGAAGTGCGCCGCAACGTCCTCTGCCCGAACCACTGGCCGCGCGACGGAACACTCGACGTCCTCTCGGTCGCCGGCAACGGGAGCATCGCCGCCGAGAACGTGTTGACTCCCTTCCCGCGCCCGTCAAACTAGCTTTGTGCCGCATCAAGAATCGGTGCGAAAGGAATCAGTAATGCGCAAACATCTCAACGCGATCGGCATCTTCAGCCTCCTCGCGGTCGCGAGTCTCACCTCCTCGTTCGCTGCGAAGGAACCGTATCAAATCGGCGGCCCGTTGTTCGGCGTGGAACTGCCTCCCTATCCCACACAACACGGCGAGCCAGCGGGCTTCCCGGGTTGCCTCCCCAACCCCGAGAAACCGGGCGAACTGCTCTACAATCCGCAGGGCCAGTACCCGGAACCGCTGCTCTACGAGGGCTCGGTCGAACACTGGCGCACCTACTGGCAGAAGTACCTGCCCGTGCGCAGCCTGTTCGACCGGCAGAGCCTGCTTCGTAACTGGCCCGCAAAGGATTTGCCGGGCGTGAAGTCAGAGCCGTATGCCGAGCCGGTCTACTTCCAGCCCCGGCACGGCGTGGCGAAGCCCACCGACAGGTTCAACAAACCCGTTCCCGTCGTCCGCTGCAAAGCCGGCAACCCCGTCCTCCAACTCGCCCTCGGCGAACTGGCCCCCGGTCTCTACGTCGTCCGCGTGATCGGCGCGGTCGAGACGAACCAACTCCAACGCCACCGCAAACCGCTGCGCCTGCGCCTGACGGTCAACGACGGCCTGAACGGCGAATCGAGCACCTACCGGCTGCGGGTGGGTTACGTGGACGAGTTCTACTCGGTCGCCGAATTCTATTTCCACGCGCCGACGAAGCGCGGCTACAAGGCCGAGATCGCCGTGGACGAAGGCAGTCTGGTCGATCTGCTCGTTCACAACATTGATCTCCACGACGTCCTGGCAGGCACCGAGCGGCGCGCAATCAAGAACAAAGCCCTGCTGTTCACCGCCAAGGTGCAGCCCTCGACCAACCAGCCGCCGCTTTCCGCCGTGGAGCAGCTCCAGCGCGACGAGCGGCTCTGGAATTCGTATCCGCCCCTCAATGCCATGCTCGGTCATCTCTACGGCATGGGCGGCGACGACGGGAAGAGCAACTGGCCCAACCTCGGCGCGGGCGGCAAGACGCCCGAACAGATCGAGGCCGAGTTCGGCAAGTGGGAACCCGCCGCGCCGCGCGATTTTCTAGGCGCGGTGCTTCTCGAAAACAAGAAGCTCAACCTCCAATACACGCTCGACGATTTGAAAGCCCATCGTCCGCTGCCCGACCCGTATCCGTTCAAAGACGACGGCACCGGCGTGTTCACGCCCGGCGCGGCTGCCGATGCCAATCCGCAGAACTGGTATCCCGTCGCCAACGCCGTGCGCGACCGCGTCAAGGGCTACGTGGGCGCCATCAGCGCCAAGGCAACTGCCTGGCGCGAGAAGGGCGACGCGCAGGCCGGGCGCGACGCCGCGCTGATGCTCTGCCGGTTCGCCTACGATTTTCCCGCGCTCGACGGCGCCAACTCGATGAGCGCGGTCCTCCTGATGCCCGGCGCGTACGGGCGCGACATGCGGTGCCGGCAACGCGAGACGCGGTACGGCCTGGTGGGTGACACGTTCCCCGAGAACTACGACAAGCTGTTCGACCTCATCCGGGGCAACGAGGAACTCGCCGCCTCCGTGCGCCGCTTCGTGCCGTGGGTGAACACCTCGCAGGACGTGGTGCAATTGATCGATTCGCACCTCGTCCAGCCCGCCGCCCGCCGCTACCTGCGATACCATGATTATTCCTCGAACGAGCCGGCCATGATTCTCACCCCGACAATCGTGCTCGGCGACAAACGCGTCACCGACCCGTGGCTGGAGTGGCTGTTCACGAAGACGTTCATCTACCCGCTCCCGCCGTCCGGGTTGCAGGACCTTGTCGTCACCGCCAACGACCGCGATGGCATGGGTTACATCGGGTCATTCTATTACTCCCAGGTCGAAGAAGCGGCCTCGAAGGGCGAGTTGTTGGAGACCTACATCGCCACCGGCGGCGACCCGAAGTACGACCTGCGCGACCCGAAACGATTCCCGAAGGTGACGCGCGCGTGCTATTGGTTTCTCGACACGCGCATGGCGGGCCTCTATTTCCCGCGCATCGGCGACGTGACCGGCCCCGACAAGACCTACGGGGGCTGGTTCGAGTACGTGCAGAACTTCAGCCGGCTCGGCTGGCGCTGGACGCGCGACCCGCGGTTTGCGTTCGTGGTAAAACACTTCGCCGGCCGCAAGGGCGAGAGCGACGCGGAATGGGCCGCCATCGAGAAGGCCGCCGAGGGCCGGCGCGCGCCGTGGCTGGAGAACCGTTCGCGCGTGGTGCCCGCGTGGTTCGGCGCGCTCGAGACCGGCATCGAGCACGACGACTTCCGCTTCCGCCGCGCGGCCATGCTGCGGATCGGGCAGGGCTGGGGTCATCACCACGACGACACGCTCGACCTGCAAATCTACGCGCACGGCTACCCGATGACCATCGATGGCGGGCAACGGCCCGGTTACTCGAAGCCGGGCGACCGCACCACCCGCGTCCACAACCTCGTCGAGGTGGACGGCAAGAACTGGCTCGGGCATTCGTGGGTGACGGCGCTGACCGATGCCGCAGGGGCGCGCTATCTCGCCGCCGAGGCCGCGCCGCCGGCCAGCCACCCGAACGTCAAACTCTACCGCCGCCAGCTCGCGCTGCTCGACGTGGACGCCGGCAGCGGCGCGAAGCCGTTGACGCCCGAGCAACTCAAGCCGGCCACGAAGCTCGACCCGGAGGTGGTCACCCCCAACTCGTACGTGTTCGACGTGGTGCGCGTCTCGGGCGGCAAACTCCACACCTATGCGTTCCACGGCCCGCTCGAGGACGAACTGGTGACGAACGTGGAAACGAAACAGACCTGGGAGCAGATGCCCGAAGCTGACCGCGAATACTTGAAGCCCTTCCCGCAGACCGAACGATCGTTCGCCGGGAACGCGCCGGCGGTGGTCGAGGCGACCTGGCGGATGAAACGCGGCAAGGAATTCGGCGCCGAGCAAACCATGGCGCCCGCGATCTGGAACGAGGCCGCGCCGCGCAAGTACACGCGCCTGCACCTGTTCGGCCACCCGGGCGCCCGGGTGCTCAGCGGCGTGCTCGATTGCGTCCAGTGGAAGTACACCTTCGCCAACCTCTTCGTGCAGCAACGCAGCGGACCGGAAGCCGACGCCGTGTTCCCGGCCCTCATCGAGCCGTACGTGGGCGAGCCATTCATCACCGAGCAGCGCTTGCTGGAAATCGCCAACAACGAGGCCGACGCGCAGAAAGCCGTGGCGGTCGAGGTGAAGACGAAGAACGGGCACACGGATGTGTGCTTCGCGGATGGACGACCGGACAAACCACGCCAGTTGCGAATCACGAATCACGAATTACGAATCACGGGAGAATTCGCGTTCGTGTCGAAGGACAAGGACGGCCTGCGCCAGGCCTCGCTCAGCGGCGGCACGCTGCTCGAGACGCCCGACCTGAAGATCCGGGTCGCGCAACGCGAGCGGACGGGCAGGGTGATCGGGGCCGATTACCCGAACCGCACGCTCACCATTGACCAGGCCTGGCCGACCGAGCTCCTGAAGGACCGCGTCTTCGAGGTCGGCGTGCCCGGTCACCGGACGACCTACACCCTCGCCGCCGGGAAACGCACGAAACGGGGCACGGCGCTCACGGTGGTGCGCGGCGCGGACTTCTACCTCTCCCGCGTGCAGGATGTGGACGAGGCGAAGCAGCGGATCGCCTGCGCGATCAGCCTGCCGTTCCTCGAAGGCAATCCGAGTCCCGGCCTGGACAAGCGCTGGGTCGCCTCCAACGAGGAGATGACGAAGTTCTGGCGCGCCGACTACCTGGGCGGTTCGCGCGAGACCGGGCGGTTCGAGTTCCAACTCGACGGCAAGGTGTCGTGGGCCGACTTCGGCAAGCGACGCGGTTTCTACCTCTGGGAATACGGCGTGGGAGACACGGTCCGTCAGAGCACGTTCGTCAACGTGCGCCGGCTCGCCGACGGCAGCTACGAGGTCCAGGGCGATGTGGATTGTGAGATCGCAATGGGCGGCAAGACGCGCAAGCTGACCGCGGCCGGCTTCGCACAGAACGACGGCGCGGTGCGAATCAAACCGTGACTGCGCCCCTCGTGCCCAAGGGCGTGCGGAGCGGCGGCGGCACTGTGCCGGGCGAGCGGAAGGGGGACGACGTGTTTCCCGGCCCGGCCAACGGCATTCCGGCCTGCCGCTTCAGGCGCGGAGCAGGCGAATGGTTGCCACCCGGCAAGGTTGCGCGGAAGTGCTCCAAACACGAACCGGCAACTCCTTCTCGTTCCAGGGCGGCACGGGAAACGCGAAATCCTTTAGTCCGTGGATTTCGGCCGTCTCGAGCGAGTGTTCCGCCGCGCCGATCCGAATCCGCCCGGGCGCGCTTTGTCCATCGCCCGCGAGCGTCACAACCAGTCTGTGCATCTGAGCCGGCATCGGCCGGAGGTGATACGTGAAACCTTCGTCGGGACCGATGCCGGTGGCGCGCACATAGCGGTCCGCGAATCGAAAGGTCGCGCCCGTGTGCAGCCGCTTGGCGAGCCGGTGCCCTTCGGAGGCAAACCCGCAGAGGACGTAGTCCACCATTCCCGGCTCTGCCTCGATCGAGCGGCGCAACGGAAGTTCCAACTCGCGTTCGGCGGCAAGGCCCTTGGCCACGTCGCGCATGCGGTGCGGCATCCGGCGGAAAAAGTCGGGTCCCGCCGCGTTCTCGACCTTGTCGGCCAGGGCCAGCAATCGGTGCCGCTCGGCTTCGAAGGGTTCGGTGGTCCGCGTTTCGCACCGCCCCACCTCCTCGGTGTGCGCCGCGAGGAGCCGGCAGAGGCACGTGCAGGCCTCCGCGAGCAGCCGGAGGCGTTGCAGCGAATCGAGCAATGCCCGCCGCGACGACGGATTCATTCCCGGTGTCAACCGTTCAAAGGAGTCGATGATTTCCCCGGCCAGCCGTTCTGCTTCGGCTTTTTCCGCCAGAATCTCGGCGTGGCTCAGGGTGCTTCGCTCGGGCAGCATTGACCAATGTTCTTGCAGGTGCGAGAGCGGCACTCGCTGCTCGAACAGGGCAAATACCTGGATGTGTTTTGCGTGGGACAGATCGGGGAATGCGTTGTGGGTGAGACTCTGGCCGTCAATGTAGAGGGATTTCTGGATGACCTCGAAGGTTCGCTCGAGCAGGGGCCGCAGTGCGGGGGAACGAAAGCCATGTCGTTGCTGAAACCATTCCTCCCAGTACTGGGAGAGCGGGCGGGTCGGCTCGCGCAGCCAGCGCGTGGGCGCGATCACGTTCACCTCGTTGAGCGGATGACCGAGCGCGGGTTGGGTGTGCCCGCGATCGACGCGGAGGACGGCCACGGCGGCGCCCTTTTGCCGCGCGCTCGTGAGGCGCTTTTCGATGTGTCCCGTGTAACTGACGGCCACGGCGGCCTGTCCGTAGTATTCGGCGCCGGCATCGGTTTCCGCGCGCGCTTCGTGATCGGGGATCGAGCCGATCAGCGGTTCGTCGGGCAGGAACGGGTTCCAGTCGAACGGCTCGGTCTTGTACATGACGGACACCCGTTGCGCGCCCAGTCGCTCGATGGCGTTGCGGACGTTTAGTTCATCCGCGCGCAAGGCCGAGAAGGGGCGGATCACCAATTGTTTGCCCAATGGCCCGGTGATCGAGGCGATGGCCTCCAACACGCGACGGATTCGCTCGTCGGGAGGGGTCGGGCTGAATGGCCGATGGGCGACGACGTACTTGGTTTCGGTCAGGGTGAGCACGAGTTCACCCACTTCGGGAAACAGTTCGAAGAACTCGCGGCATTTCGCAGCGAGGTATTGGTAGAGAACGGGGCTCTCGAGGTTGATCAGGCCGTCGTTGGCCCGCAGGTCGGGCAACAGGTCCAGCAGGTTGTCGGGGCCCCAGATTTCATGATGCCAGATGCCCAACGTCAGTCCCGATTTGCGGGCCTGTTCGCAGACGCGCCGGAGCGCTTGCCGTCGCTCCTCCAGGCGCCGCGGGTTCACCTCCCGTTGCAGGGCCGGGAAGGAACGATACTCGACATAGTCATCAATGCCGCGGCCGGAAATCTCCACGCCCGCAACCCGTTCTTCCGCCGCACGGTCGATCACGCGTCGCAGGTGCTCCTCGTGGAATCCGTCCGTGTGACAGGCTGACCAGATGATTTTCATGTGGAGTGTGATTCGCACAACCGCGGTTGATCCGCAACCATACAGTGCGATCCCCGTGAGGGAACTTGCGAGAGCCATAATCCCGCCCGCCAACCCCAAGCAGGCAGTGGACGCAGGGGAGAGATTCGGCTGTCCGCGCTACGAGAACTTGTCCTTCAGTTCCTCCCTCCCCGTTTCGAAGAGTGTATGCCGGGTTTCGGGATTCGGATCGCCGCAGCCGCGGTCCCACCACACGGAAGTCGGGCCCTTGCCATTTCGCGCACAGGTGGTCATCGAGGTCGTGATCTTCTCGAAGATGAGCCGGTAGAGATCGCGCGCTTTCATCACGCTGCCGAAATGCAACCCGAGTTGCTGGAGCACGTCGAGGTCGCGCTTCTCGTTCGACAGGCCGCCCGAGGCCTGGATGTTGGAGCAACTGTTCGACCCGGGCACGCGTTGCGGACAGGGCCGCACATCATCTGCCAATCAGATAGTTGAAACCGCCGCCACTACCCGTGCCATTGTCACCGTAAGCAGCATTGACCCCGCCATTTGTGTAGCTGCCCGCAGGCGTGTCGAAGAACAAGACGGTAGCCGAAGCCGGCAGGGCAAAAGCCAGGAGCAACCCGGCCGCCAAACCTCCAAAGCGGCTTTGTTTCATGGCATCTGCCCTTCGATTGAAACCACTTCGCATCGTAGCCTTCCTCACCGAGCCATCAATGGCCAGCTTGCGGACATATCAGTTTCCCATTTGGTACCTGGCCAGATCGGGTTGAGAGAGAGCGGGGAGCGAAGAAAAGACGCCAAGATTGAGCGACCGGACCCGCAAGCCTTTGAGCGTGGCTGAAAACCCCCTTGCCATCGTGGCACAGACGGGACACTCGCGCCACCCTGCAGTGTCAGAACACGCTTTTGGCCCCGACTGGTAAACGGTCATTCCCACAATCTCGGAGTTGCTTCCGCCGGGCTGCGCGCGTACCTGTGGCGGAGATCGTGTTACCACCAGCAATCAATAGGCACCACCGATTCATTTGTGCGCTGGCAATGCTTGTGGCGTCAGTCCACTTCACCCGCGCCGAGGTGATCGAGAACGAGTTCGTCAAACTTGCGGTCGAGCCGCAACAGGGCGGCGCCGTCACTGCGATGATCTTCAAGAAGGCCGTCACGCTGCCCACCATTGCCGACAAGGGCGCGGGCATCGCCGGCAGCGGACAGTTCTTCACGCCGCTGGCGCAGGTCGGCGACAAGGTCGCGGATCTCAGCGCCGGGGCGATGCAGGCGGAGAAGACGGGCGCGGGGCTCAAACTGTCGGCGGCGCTGGATGCCGTGTCGCCGGGGCTGTCGCTCGAACGGATGATGGCAGTGGACTCCAGCGAGAGCGGGCTGCGAATCACCGACACGTATCGCAACGACGGCCAGTCCGAGTTGAAACTGCGGGTCGGAGCGAAGTCCCGCCAGCAGCCCGAGCCGTGGCGGTTGACGTTGCGGTGCTGGTTCGGCGACACGGCGCGCAGCCTCTGGCAGTTCACGCCCTACCACGCGGGGGCCAAGGAAGTCATCGAGTCGAAGTCCGACAAGGCGTTCTGGCGCGTCAGCGGCCAGTACGGCGTCGGGTTTCTCTACCAGGTCGCGGTGCCGCAATCGCAAGCCACGCTGACGCACACGCTGCCGAAGGAGACCGGCAATCCCGCCGAGTTCCAGTGGCTCTCCGCTCCGGTGACGCTCCCCGCCGGGCAGACGCTCTCCGTATCGAGCACGGTGTTGATTGACGAGGGCGGACGCGAGGGCAATCTCGCCACGTGCGCCGACCGCGTGCTGGTCACCGCCGACCTGCGCAGGGGCGGCAAGACGGGGGAGCCGATGCTGGCCTTCGGCACGGCGGTCGCCGCGGAACCGCGCAAGGTCAAGCTGCTCGCCGAGACCTACCTCCACGACGAGCGCAAACCGCCCGAGCGAGCGAGGGTTTTCGAAGCCGATCTGCCGTTGGAGCCGGGCCGGGCGGCTTGGCGGCATTTCGAGTGTGTGCCGCCGCAAAAGGGGCTTTTTTATCTTGAGGTGTCGGTGCTCGACGAGTCGGGCAGGAAACTCGGTTCCGCTTCGGCCCGAGCCTGGGTGGACGGCGAAGAATTGACTGCCGGCGAGTTCGCACAATCGTGGAAGCTCTACACGCGCAAGCTGCCCGAGGTCCACGCCAGGGGAACGTGGGAGGAAATCGGCGCGCAGCTTGCGAAGTCCGGGACGCCCGGGCCGCTCAGACCCCGCAGCAACGAGGAGGCGCAGGCGGCGGAGTTGCTCGCGTTTTATCAAAGGAAGTTCCCGTTCTACGCCGAGCTGATCGCGGGCGCGGCAAAGGCGCTCCACGTCAAGCCCACCGCGTTGCTCGATACGACCCCACCAGCCGCCGCGAAAGACGCCTGCCTGGGCGTGATCTTCCACGGTCCCGACGGCGTCATCAATGCCTACTCGAAGGAACGCAGCGGCAGCAACGTCAACGGGCTCGGCTACGCGAAAATCCTTCCGGCCAAAGGGTACCCGTATCACCTGTACTACCTCGGCGACTGGAGCTTCGGCTACGGCGTGAACTCCGAGGGCCTGGCCACCTCGGGCGCGAGCATCAACTGCGACAAAGACACCGACACCAAGGGCAACCAGTTCACAAAAGAGTGGAAGCAGTCGGGCAAACGCGTCGCCCCGCTCGGCACGCACCTGCTGCTCGCCACCTGCAAGAACGTCGAGGAAGCGATTGCGTTCATCGAAAACAAGGAAGCGCCGTTCGAGTTCTCCGGCAGCATGTTGATCACCGACCGCGCGGGTAATGCGGCGCTGCTCGAATCGGTCGGCATCCTGCACCACCTGCTGCGGCCGAAAGAGGGGCAGCTCGTGTTCGCCACGGGCAATTCGCCGCACGAGACGGCCGACGGGATGTTCCAGTGCGGCAACAACTGGGGCTGGGCGGTGAACACACAACTGCGGGAAAAATTTCTGGAGGGCATCCTCAAGGAAAAGAGCGGTCGGGTCAGTCTGCAGGACGCGATCTGGATCATGGAAACCCACGCGTTGCCGGGCGGCATGTGCCAGCACGGCTTCGAGAACCCCGGCAGCCTGTACACCTCGACGTCGTACCTGGCCGTGTCGCAGACGAGCGAGCTGCTCATTTCCCATGGCCCGCCCTGCCGGGTGCGGTACGAGCGGTACAGGTTGAAGGAGTAGCGCCACCGCCGGCTGAACGCCTGCGGAGACGTCCTCAAACCTCCCACCGCCACCAGGCAGGCGGGGGTTGGAAGGCACGGCGACGCACCAGGATTTATGAAGAAAAAGAAAACAGCCAGAACCGAAATCGAGTTCCAAAGCCCGAACCGCGTCCCGTTCAAGCTGCCCATCTCGCAGATGGCGGTGGCGGGCGACTTCCTGTACACGTGGGGCTATGGTTCCGTTTTCGACCGCAAGAATCCCAAACCCGGCATGCGCAAGTGCTTCAAGCACATCGGCCGGCTGCTCCGGCGCAAGGGCTTGTCCTTCCGCCATGTCGTCAAAGTCACCGCCCTCATCAGCCCCGTGCAGTTCTTCGCCGATTACAACGAGGTCTATCAGGAATTCTTCCAGCCGCCCTACCCGTGCCGCACCACGATCCCCGTGCCGAGCGACCAGTGCTTTGTCGAACTCGACATCGTCGCCTACCAGAAAGGATTGAGCGAATCATGAGCGACAAGCACGCCCCGCAGCACATGATCCACGAGGAGTTTCTGCTCCATCGGCACCCCGCCAATCCCCTCATCAAGCCGAAAGACTTCCCGGGCGGCGGGGCCGACGGCGTGCGCAACTGCGGCCAGACGATGCTTGGCGACGAGACGATCCTGCTCGTCTCGGTGGATCACCGCGCCGACGGCATCAAGGGACGCCCGGGCCGCACCACGCACGTGGCGCGCTCCAAGGACGGCATTCAGTTCACGATCAACCCCGAGCCGTTCTTCATCACGCCGACCGCGGAGGAGGAGCCGTTCTACAGCCAGCTCGACCAGCACCCGATTGACACGCGCATCACCAAGATCGGCGACACCTATTACATCTGTCGCCCCGGCGGCGGCTGGCATTGCAAGTGGGGCACGTGCGTGCTGCTGAACAAGACGAAGGACTTCAAGAAACACGAGTATGTCGGCGTCATCGGTCTGCCCGAGAACCGCGGCGCGTCGCTGTTCCCCGAGAAAATCAACGGCCTTTACGCGCGGCTCGACCGCCCGTATCGCCCCGGCGCTGCGAGCGAGAACGGCAACCTCTGGATCAGCTACTCGCCCGACCTCATCCACTGGGGCCAGCACAAGCCCGTGCTCGCCTGCGGCTACACGACGTGGGCCTGGCACAAGATCGGGCCGACGCCGCCGATTCGGACCGACGCGGGCTGGCTGGAGATCATTCACGGCGTGACCAGCTCCGCCGCCGGCAAACGCTACCTGATCGGCGCGATTCTCCTCGACCGCCACGATCCGTCCCGCGTCATCGGAAAGACCCGAAGCTATCTGCTCGCCCCGCTCGAGTGGTACGAGCAGAATGGCCGCGTGCCGAACATCGTTTTCCCCTGCGGCGCGATTGCCGATCACGCCGCGGACCGGCTGCGGGTGTACTACGGCGCCGCCGACACCAGCGTCTGCCTCGCCACGGGCAGGCTCAGCGAGATCGTGGACGCCTGCCGAAAGGGATGGTGAGCACGCCCCGGTGGCAACCGTTCCTCGATCAGGCGCAGGCGCTGCATCGCCGCCTGCCGGTCGCCGCGCCGTACTTCGAGTACTACGGCTACGATTCGCTCTTCCGGGAACGCGGCGGCGCCCAGTGCGACCTCGAAAAGCTGGACGCGGCGCACGTGCGCGTGCTCGGCGTCGCCCTCGCCAACGGCGGGGCGGGTTACTTCCAGATCGGGACCAAGGAGTTTCTGCCGGCGGGTGATGCAGCGTGGGCATTCGAGCGATTGCTCAAGAACTTCGGCGCCGCGATGGAAGCAGTGCGCAAGTGCCCGCGGGTCCGAGTCGTCCAGACCGCCCGCGAGCTTGACTCCATCGGCTATCGGCCATCGGCCATCGGCGATTTCATCCACATCCTCCCGCTCGTCACCTCCCACACCTGGATGGTGAACCTGGAGGCCGTGGACGAGATGTTCAAATGCGGACTGCGCATCAGCCATTGCGCGGGGATCATCTGCAACAAATGGAACCGCTCCTTCCCGCCCACGAGAGTCAACGGCGAAGAAGCGCCCGTGCTGACCCGGTTTGGCTGCGACGTTGTCGCCCGCATGAACGAACTGGGCATCGTCCTCGACATGGCCCACCTGTCCGACGAATCCACCGAGGCGATCCTCGCAGTGTCCACGAAGCCGGTCATTGACGGACACACGGGCAGCCGCAGCGTCATCCCGGACTGTCGCGGCCACAGCGACGAGACGCTGCGCAAGATCGCCGACCGCGGCGGCGTGGCCGGCATTCATTTCGCCGATCATTTGTTCACGAAAAAGGTCTGGGGAAAGAAGTATCCGACCGGCCAGCCGCCGCCGGACCCGCTCTGGGAATACAACCGCTGGCTGCTCGCCAAGACCGCAGACCCCGAGGAGCGGATGCGGCTGCGCAAGAACCGGGCGGAACAGGAGAAGTTCTACCGCGAGCACGGCCTTACCCCGCCGCCGCCCGCCTCCACCGAGCGCATCGCCACGCTCGCCGACATGGCCGACCACATCGAACACATGGTCAACGTCATGGGCATCGAACACGTCGGCCTCGGCGGCGATGTCAACGGCATCACCGCGCACAGTTGGCCGGTGGGCTGCGACCACGTTGGCGAACTGCCGCACCTGACCGCTGAGTTGCTCCGACGCGGCTGGAAGGAAGAACGGCTTGAGAAGTTTCTGTCGGCGAACTGGCTGCGAGTGTTCCGCGAATGCCTGCCACAGAACAGGGGACATCCATAATTTTCCCTTTTTCGGTGGAGAGTGACGCCGCGTCAGGCAAGACTCGAAAATCATGGATGTCCCCTGTTCTGTGGTCACCACTGTCACGGGCGCGATCTCATCCGAGGAACTCGGCGTCACGGTCGCGCACGAGCATCTGTACTGCGACATCTCGATTCACTCCGGCAGGGCGGACAATCGTGTGATGGACACGGTGTTGATGGCCGAGGAACTGGCCTACTTCCGCAAAGCGGGCGGGCGTTCGATCATCGAGGTCACGCCCGAAGGGATCGGGCGCGACCCCGTGAAACTCCGGGAGATCAGCCGGGCGTCGGGCGTGCAGATCGTGAGTGGGATTTCCTTGTACGACGAAAGCATGTACCCCGGATGGGTTCGCACTGCGACGGTGGACCAGATCGCAGACCATTTTGTGCGCGAGATCGAAGAAGGCAGGGATGGCGTGCGCGCGGGATTGATCGGCGAGTGGAGGAGTCACAACGAACCTGAGCCGAACCCTGTTGGTTACCGGCTGCGCGAAGCGGAAACACGCGTGTTCCGGGCCGCCGCGAAGGCACAACGTCGCACCGGTGCCGCGATCTCCACGCACGCTGCGCTCGGTTGCGCCGGGCGCGCCCCATGGGATCTGCTCGAAAAAGCGGGTGCGAATCTTGAGCGGGTTGTGATCGGCCACTGCGACGCGCACTGGCAACCGGACATCGAGCGGGACCTGGAATCCTACCTTCCGATCCTGAAGCGCGGGGCGTATTGCCAGTTCGACCTGATCGGCTGGACGGAGCTCGCCCCTGATGAGGCGCGCGCCGAACGGGTCGCGGCGTGGGTCCGCCTCGGGCACGAGCACAAGATCACACTCTCGACCGACACCTGCCGGCTGTCCCAGTTGCATCGGAACGGCCGGCGTGGTTTCGATTTTCGGTGGAGTTCGTTTCTGCCGCTGCTCCGTGTACGGGGCGTTACGGATGTGCAGATTGATTCGATGCTGGTGGATGCGCCACGAACCGTGGTATCGAGAAGCCAGGACTATGGCTGAACCCAAAGTGTATCGGAAAGGTGAGTTTGTCCCCGCCTCGACGGCAACATCACCGAGTGCGCCGGGTCGAACTTCGTCATCATGAAGGACAGGACGATTTGCTCACCGATCCGTCACAACATTTTTTGGGGAATCAGCCTGCAAACCGTGAAGGAACTCGCGCCGAAGGTGGGACTGGAGTTCGTCGAGCGCGACCTCCAACCCTACCACGTGGTCAACGCCGACGAAACCTGGCTGACCACGACGCCCTGCTGCGTCGCGCCATGCGCGAAGTGCAACGACACGCCCATCGGCGAAGGCCGGCCCGGCCCGCGGACGCCTACTGCCACCAGTTGCGCCAGATCGTGCCAGCGAAGACCCGTGCCTGCTCGTCGCTGTAGCCCTTGATCAACTCGACGTGTCCATCCACCATCATGAACTGCGCGTGACCGCCATGGGGAAACAACTGATATCCGTAGTCGGAGGAAATCAGGCTAATGTACGACGCGTTGCCCACCCCGTTCGGGCAGCCGAATAGACACGTCCACTGCGGGTTCTTCACCTGGCGGATGTAGTCCATCAGCGGATAAAAACCGCCGCTGCCGTCGTTGTCGGAGAGTTGGCAATTGTACCAATAGCTGCCGCCGCTGTTGACCGAGCCGCCCCAACGAATCTTCGAGTCCCCGGGGCAAAGGTAGATGGTCTTGGACCTCGAGGGATAGCTCGGCGTGGGCGGCAGGGTGACGGAACCAAAGGTGCCTCCCTGCCACGAGACGGGACTGTACCGATCGAAAAATCGTGGCCAAGGGAAGTTGTGCCCAGTCAGACAGCAGGCGGATTGAGGTTGAGAGACCTTCGGCACCTTTTCGTTATGGTCATCGGTGTACAGTACGAAAATCAATGCGAGTTGCCGCATATGGACGATACACTCGGCCTTGCGCGCCTGTTCCTTCGCGCCCTTGAGCGCGGGCAACAACAACGCCGCGAGGATGGCGATGATGGCCACCACGACCAATAACTCGATCAAGGTGAAGCCAGACGAATGGCACCGCGTCGGCATCCTCATGCTGGCCTTCCTTACAGCCGGCGCCTGCGGGAATCAAGCTGCGCAAAGTGGTCAGGCAGATTGCCCACATCATTTCCTTCGCTTCCCCCTGAATTGTTCCTAGGCTGGGTCTTTATGAAATCATGGCTTCCTGCCAGGAACTGGATGTCCGCCGTGGGAATGGCTCTCGTGCTTGGAGGTTTCGCGCGGACAGGCCTGCCGGCCGAGCCGTACGAAACCGGTGGGCCGCTCGCGGGCCTAATATTGCCGGTCTCGAAGCAGAACACCGGGCCCGGGCCGGAGGTGGAACTCTACCCCGGCGCCGCGGAACACTGGCGCGGCTACTACATGAAGTACCTGCCCATGCGCAGTTTCTTCGACCGGCAGAGCCAGTTGAAGTTTTGGAAGGCCCCCGACCTCGCCGCCGGCAAGACCGAAAACTACCGCTCCCCCATCTACAGCCAGCCCGATAACGGCAACGCCACCGACACCGGCAAGCGCCTGGCCCCCGTCCCCGTCGTCCGCTGCCGCGCCGGAGACGCGCCCTTCCAGCTCGACCTCGGCGAGCTCGACGTCGGCCTCTACGCGGTCCGCGTGATCGGGGCCGTCGAAACGGCCAAGCTCCGCCGCTTCCGCGAGCCCCTTTACCTGCGCATGACGGTCAACGACGGGCCCAACGGCGAGACCTCCGCCTCCCGCATCCGCACCAGCTACGTGGACGAGTTCTACAGCGTCGGCACCTTCTATTTCCACGCGCTGGCAAAGCGCCGCTTCGCTGCCGAGCTGGCCGTGGACCGCGGAACGACCGTGGAACTCCTCGTGCAGGGCATTTCACTCGACGACGTCCTCGCCGGCACCACCCGTCGCGCGATCAAGACCCGCCGCTCGCTTTTCCTCCACGAACTGACCGCGGCCCGGGACGCCTCCCTCCTCCTCGACGAACGCGACGACCGCAAGGAGGTTGCGGATGACAAGGCCAGCGAGGGACCGGCGGCTCCGGCCAGACCCGCCGCCAGGCCGAAACCATGGCCGCCCCTGCTCTCGCCCGAGGCACGGCTCGCCCGCGACGAGGCAATCTGGAACTGGCTCCCCCCGCTCAATACCCCCTTCAGCAACGCGTCCGCCAAGTGGGGAACCGCCGAGCTCGGCGTCGCCGACAAGACCCTCGCCCAGGTCGAGGCCGAGTTCGGCGCATGGGAACCCGCCGGCGGACGCGAAACCCACAACACGGACCAGTTCGGCCTGACGCGCGACCCGAAGCTCCAGCGCGCCCTCCTCGTGAACAAGAAACTCGGCCTCGAATACACGATGGACGATCTGCGCGCCCACAAGGCGCTCCCCGACCCGTTCCCGTACAAGGACGACGGCGCCGGCCTCTTCTTTCCCGACCCCTCCCACCCCGAGAAGGGCCGGGTCTATGGCCCGATCGCTGCGGCGATCGGTCGCCGGCTGCGCAACTCCACCGCCCCCGCCGCGCTCGCGATCCGCCTCTGGCTCGAGAGCAAGAACCCCGACTTCGCCCGCGACGGCGCCGTGGCCCTCGTCCGCTACGCCTTCCAGTTCCCTTCCATCGAGGGCTCGGACGGACTCGATGCCCTGACCTGCATTCCCCAGTATCAGAATCGCGACTACTGGGCACGCCAGCGCGAGCAATACGCCTTCTGGCAGGCCGGCTACACGAGCTACGACCTCGCGATTCAGGACTACGACATGCTCTTTGATTACATCAAGGGCAACGAGGAACTCGCAAGATCCATCGGGCGCTTCGTGCCCTGGGTGAAGACCAGTGAGGACCTGATCAGGCTCCTCGACATCTACCTCGTCCAAATCACCGCCAAGCGGATCCTGCGCTACCACTACATCTCGAAGCCCGCCGCCATCACCGACCTGGCCATCACCCTGGGCGACCGCGCCGTCACCGACCCGTGGATGGGCTGGCAGTTCTCCCGCACGTTCATCTACCCGCTCGCGCCCGCGGGCCTCCAGGACCTGATGATCAGCGGCTGCGACCGCGAAGGCGCACAGTACATCGGCTCGACCTTCTACGCGCAGGGCGAAGGAGCAATGCGCCTCATCGAGGGCGTCGAGCGCTACGTCGCCGCCGGCGGCGACCCCAAGCGCCGCCTCTCGGATCCCGCGGTCTTCCCGAAGCCCCTCGCCCAGGCGTACTGGCAGCTCAACACGATCGTCGGCGGGGCCGACTTCGCGCGCATCGGCGACGTCTGCGGCCCCGACAAGGCGCCCTACGCTACCGCCGCGCAGCGCCTGGAAATCGCCTCGCGCTCAGGCTGGAAGCTCTCCGCAGACCCTCGCTTCGCCTGGATCCTCGCCAACGTCTTTGGCCGCAAGCTCGAACCCGCCGCCGAGTGGGCGAAGATCACGGCTGCCGCCCATGCCGTGAAGCGCGCCCCGTGGCTCGACCTCCCCACCCGCCACGTCGAGAACTGGTTCACCGTCCTCGAGACCGGCCTTCAGCATGACGACTACCGCTTTCGCCGTGCCGCCTACCTGCGCACCGGCGTCGGCCATGGCCACGCGCACTGCGATGCCCTCGACCTCCAGTTCGTTGCCTTCGGGATGCCGATGACCGTGGACGGCGGCCAGCGCTCCGGCTACTCCAAGCCCAACGACCGCTGTACCCGCACTCACAACGTCGTCGAGGTCGCCCGCGCCGAGCGGGTGGCCGACGACTTCGGTCACGGGGCCTACGGCTGGCCCACGGCCGTCTCGGACGCCCCGGGCGCACGCTACGTGCAGGCCGTCAGCCCCCCGCCCCGCGGCGCGAAACTCTACCGCCGCCAGCTCGCGCTTCTCGACGTGGACGAGGGCAAAGGGTCCGAACCGCTCTCCGTCGAACTCCAGCGCCCGCGCGCGAAGCTCAAGCCGGGCATCACCCCCGGCTCTTCCTACCTCTTCGACGTCGTCCGCGTCGCCGGTGGCCAGATCCACTCCTACGGTTTCCACGGCCCCGTGAACGACCAGTTCGAGTGGAACGCAGCCAATCCGCAACCCGTTGCCCACCAGCGCCCCGCCGCCGGTTCCGATGAGACGAAGGACGCCGGCTTCCTTGCCCTGTTCGAGGGCGCACCCGAGAGCAAGCAGGCGGGCGATTGTCCCGAAGTCTTCGAGGCCACGTGGCGCGCCTCGCGCGAGGGAGAGATCGGCACCGAACAACAGATGCTCGGCGCCCATTTCGACCCGTCTGCGCCCCGCAAGTTCACCCGCCTCCACCTCCTCGGGGCCACCGGCCTCCGCGCCCTCAAGGCCGACGTGGTCACCACCCCGCAGTCGCCCGTGCAGTACCGCTTCACCCAGACGATGGCCGTGAAGCGGGACCCCGCCGGCAAGCAGCAGTCCGCGTTTGCCGCGATCATCGAGCCCTTCGCGGGCGAACCCTTCCTCGCCTCGCAGAAGCTTCTCCCCGTTGAGGGTAACGAGAACGACGCCCTCCGTGCCATCGCCGTCGAGGTCCAGACGAAAAACGGTCGCACCGACCTTTGCTTCGCCGATGGGAGGCCGGAGAAGGTGAGGCAAGTGTCGAGTGCCGAGTGTCGAGTGTCGGGGGAATTCGGATATGTCTCGAAGGACAGTGAGGGGTTACGGCTGGCGACGTTGACGGGAGGCACGTTGCTGGAAACTCCCGACCTCAAGCTCGCGGTCAACGTGCGCGAGCACGCCGCGAAGATCACGAGGGTGGACTACCTGAAAAAGACCTTCTGGACCGATCAGCCCCTCCCCGCGGACTCCGCCGGCCGCGTGTTTGAAATCGGCGTGCCCGGCTGCCCGACCAGCTACACGATCGCCTCGGTCGCCTCCGAGGGCCCGGGCTCGCGGGTCACGGTCACCAGGGGCGCGGACTTCTACCGCAGCCGTTTGATCCGGGTCGTGGCCAACCCTCCCGAGGCGGGCGGCGCCCTCGCCCTGTCCGCGGGACGCGACTGCATCGCCGGTATGACGCTCTCGAACGACACGCTGACGAAGTCCTGGCGGATCAAGGAGAACCGCGGGAACGACTTTTTCCTGGACGGTCCGGTTTCGGAGGCCGACTTCGCGCCGTCGGGCGCCCTGCGCGTCTGGGAGTACGGCGTGGGCGATGCGGTGCGGTTGGCCAGTTTCGCCGCGGTGCGCCGCGTCGCGCCGGGCGTGTACGAGCTGGCGGCAGCCACGGATGTGGAGCTTGCTTTGCGCGGCCAAGCGGTTCGGAAAATCACGGCAGAAGAATTGCGGCGAAGCCACGGCGCGGTGAGAATCGAGCCCCACTAACCCAAAATCCTCCATCATGATCCAATCCCTCCAGCACCGCGGACGGTTTCTCCGGGAGTGCCCTTTCCCGGGGGAGACCCGGGCCGAGGAAGTCTTCCCGGCCCACGCCAACGGTCTGCCGGTCAGCCGGGACCGGTTTCTCATCGTATATGCCACGCGCGGTTACCGGGGCACCGACGACGACCGCAGCATCGTGGCCCAGCTCCGCCGCGATGCGTATGACGGGCCGGTGCTGCGGGAGGTCATGCTCTCCCAGTCGGTCAACGACTGGGATCCGCTCGGCACCGGGGCAAAGTTGATCCGCCAACACGGTCACCCCGTGGCGTTTGGCGTGCCCAAGGGCGCGCGGTTCGGCGGGCAGCCGGCCACGCACGCCAACGTCTTCGTCATCAAGTGGCGGGTCCGCGCTTTGGCGCCGGACCCGGCGACGGGTTTGCTCGATCACCAAAGCCGTCCGGATCTGGGCGACGCGACGCAAGGCGTCGAATGGATGCAGGTGCAGCTGAACGACCGAGACGATGATCTCGAAATCCTTCAACCGCCCGCCCGGCTCGAATCGCTCCCGCCCGGGACCCGTTGGATGAACCAGACCTTTGTGCAAGCCGTGCCGTTGAACCCCGAGGCGACGGAATGGGCGGACGTGAATCATTTCGACGGCGAACGGATTGCGGCGCTGCGGTACCGGTTCGAGGCGCGCGCCGGTCGCTATGAACACGTCCAGACCGGCCCGCTGCTGGGGGGGCCGGGCACGCAGGCCGGCGGGCTTTCGGAGGCGTCGCTGCTGCGCTACCGGGACGACTGGATCATCGCCGCCCGCCGGCATGACCCGAAAGAGAAGACCGTCGCCTGGGCGCGGCTCCACGATCTGTTTGCCGAGGTGCCGCGGTTTGCCGCGTCGCCCAATCATCACAACCATGCGCCGCTGGCCGCGTACGGGTGTCCCGATGGCGTCGTGCGCCTGCTGGGCGGCGATTTCACCGTCTCACCCTACCGCAACGGGCGCGACCCGCTCTACCTGTGGGACGTGGATCCGGAGGCCGGTTTCGCGGTGGCGAACCGGCGCGTGGTGTTCGATTGCGTCCGGGCGGACATCGGGATTCCGCAGCGCCAGTTCCCCTGTGTGGATATGGGCAAACTCCTGCCGCATGCCGGCGGCGCGACGCAATTCCTCGTTCACCGCGTGCGCAGCAAGGCGACCAAGGACGCCCGCAAGACCGGGCTGGAGATTACGCCGGCCGAGATGGCCGCAGGCGGCTTGTACTATGCGACCGTCGAGTACACCGAACCGTGGCCGGGGATGTGGCAGTTTCCCCAAGCTGCGTGAGTGGCGCGCTGGCCTGGTGATCGAGCGGCCACCGGAATCCAGTTCCCCCGCCATGGCTGAGCAGCCAAGCGTCTATCTGGAAACGGCCTTCATCAGCGATCTGGTTTCTACGCCAAGCCGGGATGTCATGGTGGCCGGAACATCAGCGGGAAGTGGCGCTCGGCAACCCTGCGCTGGGGCGGGAGACACCGCCCCGCAAGGGCACGTCACGTCAGTCGACCGGCTGGCCAGGGGCGTTCGCGGCGGTTCCGGGCCCGTCGCCCGGCCTCTCCTTGCGAAGGGTTTGAGAAATGAGTCGGCGTTGACGCCGCAGCTTGACCGGCGGGGAACAGCTTGGATGGCGTCGCATACATCCCAACGAAACGCGCGGACGTCGGGTTCCAGACTGGCGCGGACCCAGACCACGGGTTCGGTGAAAAGATCGCCGGCGGGTACGCCCTGGCTCTGGATTGGCTGCGCGACGCGCCGTCCGCACAGAGCGGGCTTGCCAGTCGGAACCGGGGCAACCAGTTTGGTTCCGTCCGTTCGATTCCCACCCGCGGACCGCAAGCAGGATGCTTGCGCTACGACTCCCAGTGATTCTCCAGATGTGCGTTCACCGAATGGGCCAGCCCGCGCTCCAGTAGAGCGCGTTCTTGAGCAACCCGGCCGCCTTCATGGGCGGCTCGCGCAGCACATCGGTGTCGAGTTCGTGTTCGGTGGCTTCGGGGTGCGGACTGATCGCCACGGCCCGGCCGTTGCCGTAGGAGCCGGCGAGGATGGCGCCCAGCCGCTGCTCCCAGTCGTAGCTCATCACCATCTGCTTCGGGTCCCGGGGAAAGAAGATGGGGCCGCTGACGCGAATGACGGGCAGCGCAAGCCATTTGCGGTCCTTGCGACCTTTCGCCCGCTCGATCACGCCGCGCACGATGGGATGCTTTTCGTTCACCACCTCGAGCGAGTGCATCCCGACGCCGTGCGCTCGCGAGATGTCCGCCGCGATCAAGCCGAGCCAGACGACGTTGTAGGCGCCGCAACAGACGCCGACGATCCCGCCGCCGGCGCGGACGAATCGGCGCACGGCGTCGGCCATGGGGCGGTGTTCGGGCAGTTCCTGCTTGTCATGCTGGTTCTGGCCGGGGACGCGGTCAATGCCGTACCAGCCGCCGTGCAGCAGCAGCACGTCCACGGCGCCGGGTTTCAAGTCCTTCAACTCATCGCGATAGAGGGACGTGAACGACATCTCCCAGTCGCGGAGACAGCGGACGAACTTGAGAATATTCGCCTGGGGATTGTGGAGGTACAGGCCGACCCGGAGTCGGGGCGTTTTCATGATGCGACCCAGCGAATCAGAAGGGTGGCCGATCGGCAAGCGCCGGTCACTTCCGCCGCCGCAGCGCGAGCAGGCCGAGGGAGCCGAGGGCGAAAAGCAGGCTGCTCGGCTCGGGGATGAATGCTGGTTGGGGCTGGAAAGCATCAGCGAAGGTCGTTCCGTATCTCAAATTGTCGAGGTACATCACGAAGCCGGTGTCCACGTCCAGATTCACGCTTTCCATTTGATCGATCAATAGGGTGTTTGCAATGCCGGTAAGATTCACAGTGGGTGAAGCCTCATCCCCAAGACCCGAAGGATTGAGCCAGACTCGAAGCTCTTCGGTGCCACTACCCGAAACTAGATTGTCCTCCACCTCGAACGCGACCGAATACCACACACCCGTCAAAAGTGTGGGGGAAAGGAAGGTGCGGAACCCGGACCCGTTGTCGAATAGTGCCCTGTTATCCACCCCCAGGTTGTAGCCGGCGCCAAATGGCTGAAGCCCGAAAGAAAGACGGGCGTCGCTTCCGGTGGCACGGGCGTGAAAGAGAAATCGCTCGATGCCCGTGGGGATCGATCCCACATTGAACAGGAAACTTCCGAAGCCACGCGTAGCCCGGAACGAGGGGAAAGCAGTCGAAAAGTCGTCAATGAGATCCCGGTGATTGTCGCCGTTCCCCGTACCGGGCAGCAAAAGCACCTGGTTACCGCTGAGGATTTGCTGCGAACTCGGATTGGCCACGATCTGTGCATCGGCATCATCCGGAGCGAGGTCTGCCCAGACGTAGGTGGAATCCGGGTCCGTCAACGTGTCCGCAATCTCGGAGCTGTTGCCCTGGTTGGTGATGTTGCCGGTGCTGTAGATGTTCGAATCGAACTTGAACTCGGCTACAAGTGCAGCTTGTGCGTTGATCACCCACGAGCTGGCCATCAAAAAAGCGCAAACGATGGACTTGGCGGGGTATTCCCTACGTGTTGCGCTCTGTCTCTGCTCGATTCCTTGTTCTGTTGTTCAGGTGCATCGGCCTCATTCCACCGGGGGCGATCTCCAGTATTTCCTGACTGTGCGCAACCTGCCACCCCGGTTGGACAAAGACAACCCTCAAGAATTGGCAAAACGGCTTGCCCACTTTCGGTTCCGTCCGCATGTCGCGGATGTTGGGCACAGACGCGGCTTTGCGAGGGTCCTCAACTTCCTCGGTGGATCCTCCAGCGATCCACGCCCGCCCCGAAGGGGCATCACAGTGAAGCCCGGGGCAACGCCCTGGGAATAAGAACCGGAGCCGAATGAAGCCCTGAAGGGGCGAGACAGTCTGTGTCGCCCCTTCAGGGCTGGAGTTGGAATGGCTTCGTTCCCAGGGCGTTGACTTGGGCTGACCTATTGGCGCCCTTTCAGGGCTGGGTCACGCGCCGCATTCGGCTGCGCCCATGCCACGGTTCCGCACGTACCCACTGCAAACGTCGAGGAACCATGTGCGTGGGCTAATCCACCGCGCGCTACTGCGCATCTCCCCACTGATAGAGCGGTGGGCGGGGCGGGTTGGCCAGATAGTTCGCCCGGTGCGTGGTTTGGTTGAAACTCTCGACGTGACCATCCAGCATGACGACGTTGGCCACGCCGTCGATCGGAAACTTCCCATGCGGCCAGGTTTGGCCGCCGTTGACGTTGTTCCAGTCGGCCGTGACCAGGCAGAACCAGCCGCCGCCCACGCCCACCGGCCGCAGGTACTCGCAGTTGGGGTCCATGAAAACCCAGAGAGCGTCCGTGCGCTTGACCTGCCCGATCTGGCGGAGTTCCGGCAGGGTCGCCCACTCGTCGAGATGGGAAAGATTGACATTGTACACGTAGTTACCGGCCGCCACCGTGCCCGCCAGGGACCAGCCCCAAGGAACCCGGGGACAGGCATACGCCGTGGGACCGCGCGGCGGATAGGCCCGTCCCGCGGAGACGCTCACGCCCGCAAGCGCAAAAGATGCCGCTTTGTGGGGGAGGGAAGATAGCGATCCAGAAACGATGGCCACGGGAAGGGATGTCCGCCGATGGCATTTTGCATCGGCGTTCCGCGCGGCACTTTCGGCGCGCTGCCTTCGATTTCATCGGCGTACAGCAGGAAGATCAGATGCATCTGGCGCAGGTTGCTCGCGCACTGGGCGCGCCTGGCGGATTCCCTGGCCCCGCTGAGCGCGGCGCTGGGGGGAGCGTCGCTGCGCTCGCTCCCCACCGAAGACGCAAGCGCGAGAACACGGTTGACAGGCAACATAGGTGAAGCCATGGTCCCCTTCAGTCGCAGCGCGAGGCGAGAATGACTTCCTGTTCATACTTCTTGCGCTATTCTGATTCCGACGGACCACAAGCCTTCTGAACTGGCAAACCCGGTTGCCCAACCACCCTGCCCGCGGGCGACGGGGTTGCTCACGCGGGGGCAACCGCCAGCGTCTCGCCCCTCTGAAACTCCGCCATAATGCGAAGCTGGGGCGCTCGGACCGCGCCCGAGGCGGCTTGCTGGAGGACGAGGCGCAACAAGCCGCTGGCGTAGAGGTCCCAGCGAACCGTGTAGCGCGCCGGGGCGGGCACATGGTACGCCAGCAACGGATCATCCAGGCTGCACACAACCGAAACCTCCCGGGGAACCTCAATTCCCTGGGCCCGCAGTTGCCCGCACACCGTCAGCGTCGCGGCCGAACCGGAGACCAGAATCGCCGTGGGACGATTGGGCCGGCGCAACAAAGGATTGAGCGCTCTTTGGATGCCCCCCACCGTGCCATCGTGGTGCAGGGTCAGGGGAACACCGGCTGGACGGGCGGCAGTTGCGAAGCGTTCCTGGAAGCCACTCACGAGAGTGAGATCACCCGCCGAGCGGTCTTTGCCCAACAGCAACAAGGGGCGCTGGTGTCCCAGGCGAAGAAACTCGGCGGCGGCATGGTAACCGATCGCGTGGTAGTCCACGTCGATGGCCGGCAGATTCACTCCCTCATGGCGCGCCTTGGAAATGATGGCCGGCAGGCCCCGGTCGGAAAACCATTGCTGGATACCGGGCGTCGAGAAGTGCAGGACCCAACAGGCGGCCCGGGTCTGCCGCAGCAGGGTTTCCAGCGCCCGGAACGGATGCGGTTGGCGGAAGCGCGCCTCGGTGTGAATCTCGAGCTTGTAGCCGGCATCCGCCAGGCGCCGTTCCAGATCACAAATCAGAAACAGGGAAGAATACGAGAGATTGCTGAGGGGAAGCGGCGAAAGGAAGCCGATGGTCTTGGTGCGAATGATCTTCTTGTGCCGGCGCGGCGAAAGCGTGATGCGCATTCGCCGGCCATGGGCGATCTGCAGATAGCCCTCCTTGCGCAGGAGATGGAGCGCCGCGCGCAAGGTGGGGCGGCTGACCTGAAGTTGTTCGCTCAGCTCGCGTTGCCCGGGCAGGGTGCCCGACCATTCGCCCTTTCGGATTCCGTCACGCAAGATGTCTGCGAGTTGGGTAACGAGGGTAATCCGCTCTGGTATGGCCGTCATGGAGCTGTGTCAGCCGCCATTGTGCGTCTGAGCAAGTCGGTTTACCAGTATTTTCTGCTGTCGGGTGGGCCAAGCCCGGCTTACGCTGCGCCCCATGCGGAGTCCCTGTGTGCGCGTCGCCCTCGTCTCGATGAAACATCGGCTGGGCGACCCGTCTTTCAACCTCGCCCGACACCGATTCTGGCTCGACCGCGCACTGAAGGCACGCGCGAGGTTCATCGGTTTTCCCGAGTTCTCGCTGACGGGGTGGGTCGAGGACGCCGCGCAGGCGTGTTCGCTCGACTCGGCGCCCGTGCGCGAGATCGGGCGCTGGGCGCGGCGGCACGGCGTGTTCATCGCCACCTGCTTGGTGGAGAAAAAGGGAGGGCGACTGTTCAACACCGCGGTGGTTTTCGGTCCCCGGGGGCGGATCGGCGCGATGCGGAAGGTCAACCTCATCGCCCGGGAATCGCGCGTGTACGACCCGGGCCGGGCATTTCCCGTGTTCGACGTGGCGGGGTGCAAGCTGGGCATCGCCACCTGCGCCGACGCCACCCGTTTTGAAATGTTCCACCTGCTGTCGCTGCGGGGCGCGGAAGTGATTTTCGCTCCCCACGCCAACACGCTGGGGAAGTACGGCAACAACCCCCAGGGCTGGATCCGCTGGCGGCGCGAACGCTGGCCGTGGTTCGCCCGGGACACCCGCGTGTGCATCCTCGGCGTCAACAACGCGGGCCTGTTCGAACGCCCCAGCGACGGGGACGAGCCCACCAAGTACTGTGGCGGCGCGATGATCGTGGACACCGAGGGCAAGACCGTGGCACAGAGCACCGTACGGACAAAGCGGGAGTGCATGCTCGTGGCCGAGGTGGACCTCGTGCGCGTCCGCGCGTTGCGCGAACACAATTTCATGGCGCATGAGTTCCGCCCTGCCATCGTCTATAATCGCAAATCGGGTTGGGTCTATGGCCGAGTATAACCACCGCACACAGTTTGATCCGCAGTGGCTGCGCGAGAGCGTCGCCGCCGCACCGCCCATGCTCCGCAATCATGGCCGGCAAATGCACGTAGAGCCGTCCGGCTCCGTCCTCACCGCGCTGGCCTGGGGCGGCGAGCGGCCGGTGCTGCGGGTCTGGCGCGACCGAACGCTCCTGGCGGAGCACACGCTGCCCGGTCAGCCCTCCTCGGCGCCCTGTTGGGTGGGTGACGCTCTCTGGCTCAGCGTCGGCGGCGCGGTGTGGCGCGCCGAGGACCTGTGCCGAGCGCCGGGCCGGATCGAGGGGTTCGACGGCGAGATCGAGGATGGCGCCGTGGCCCCGGGCGGGGAAACCGTCCTTCTCCTTCGCGATGCCAACGGGCTTGAGCTGGTCGTGAACCGCGAGCGCACGCGGCTGGATCCCGAAGGAGGCCGGGCCACCTGTGATTGGGACGGGGAGGGCCGACTCCATGTCGTGTTCGAGAAGGCGATGGGGATCGAGTATCGTTGTTTCGCTGCAAGCGCCCTGCGCCACGCGCAACGCCTTTGCGAGGCCTACGGCTCGCAGCCCACCGTTCTCTGCCACGGGGGCCGCGTCCTCGTATCCTATCTCGGCGAGATGTGCCGCAAGCCCAGTTACAAACGCTGGGGCGACGCCTGGGAACGGCTCGGCCACGGCGGTTACGTGGGCGCACTTGTCTGCGACGGCGGCGAATGGAAGCGGTTCCGGCTGGCGGACTCGCGGCAGATCGTCAAACCGCTGCGTCCCACCGACACCGCGTACGGCGGCGGACCGGAGGTCGAACTGCGAACGCGCATCGAGGAATTCAGCCCGCCCGCGCTCACGCTCGGCCCCGACGGCGTGCCGCAGGTGTTGTGGGCGAACCTCGACCGCCGTTGGATTTATGCGGCGCGGTTCCTCGGCGAAGGTTTCTCGCCGGCGATCGCAGTGCGCGGGCCGCTGGAGCAACTCACGGATTGTCTCCTGCCGAAACGCGCGAACGGCAATCTCCTCCTTTGCTTTGTCACCAAGACCCGCGCCTACCTCGACCGGATTCGGCTGGCCAGCCGCGCCGTGAGCGGGCACCGACGGATTGATTTCATCCAGCTCGACGACCTCGCCGAATGGCGCGGGCTGGAGGTTGCGATCAACCAAATGAAACGCCACGCCGGCAATCCCGTCATCCGCGTCGGCGAGCCGGGCAGCCGCGACGATGGCGCGGTGTTGGCGGACATTTCCCGCGACGGCGACCGCTGGAAAGCCCACCTCCATTACCAGAAGAAGCAAGCGCGCGACCCGCAGGTCAAAGCCGAGACCTGGAAATGGGACGGCCGCGCCGAGAGCGCCGATGGCATTCACTGGACGAAGCTCGAGCCTGTCCCGCTCGAACAATCCCAAGTCATCGGCGAGACCGAACAACGCTATAACATCCGCTACGTCGAGGACCCCGCCGAGCGGAATGCCCGGCAGCGTTTCAAAGGCCTTTGGCGTGCGCCGTACGGCGGGCCGTGGGCGTGGCTGGCGGTCGTCTCGCCCGACGCGAAGACGTGGACCAAAGTGGCTTCGCCCACGGTGGTCAACGCCGACGACGATCTGCGCGTATGGATCGATCCCGACGACGTGCCCGAGCGGCGGTTCAAGGCCAACGCCATCAGCCGAAGTTTTTGCGGCCGCGTTGCAGCCCAGTGGACCAGCCCGGACGGGATGCACTGGAACGACGAGCGCGACACGCTCGACTTCAAGGATCCATTTGGCGCGAAGCCAGACAGAGGGACCACGGGACGCATCCTTCTCGATTCCTGGGCCGGACCTGACGACGAGGATGAACTGCACGGTGGATTTGTGTTCCGCGACGGCAAACGCTGGTTGCTCCATTACATGAAGTGGACCGCGGACGGCCATATCTACCTCGGGTTGGCGTCCAGCAGCGACGGCATCAACTTTTCCCGCGTCGGGGGCGGCATTTCAACATTGCCACTCGGCGACTGCGGCGCGTGGGATGCCGGACGCGTGGCCATTCGGGAAGCGCCTTTCCGTGTGGGTAATACATGGCGTCAATACTACGCCGGTTGCAGCTGGAAACACGGACTCGCCGGCATTGGCGCCAAGACGAGCCATTGGGCCAGTCCGCACAGCCCCATGCAAATGGGCATCGCGGAAATCCCGGTCGGTCACTGGACCCACCTGCAACTGACGCGGGATGTGGATCAGGGCGAGATCCGAACCGTGTCATGGCATCTGCAGGAACCGCATGAACTGACGGTGGACGTGGAAGGATTGACCCGGCCGGGAAGTTCCCTCCGCTGCGAAATCATTGATCCGCCAACTGGTCGCGCGTGTGAGGGCTTCGCCTTCGCAGATTGCGATCCGATTCGCACGGATGGACAGGCCGTCGCGGTGAGATGGCGGGGATGCGGGCTGTCCGCGCTCGGCCGCCGGGACGTGCAGATTGCGGCCACGATCAACGGCCATGGGCTGAGGCTGTACGGAATGGACCTGCGAAAAGCGATCTGAGGGACGATTCTTGAACGAACTTGCGACAGAATCAAAGGTACACGCGAACCCAGACAGAGGCGTTCTGCTGAACGACGATTTCTCCTCGTATCCTGCCGGCATGGAGAGAATCCCGTACTACGGACCGCGTCGGATCGGCCCGTGGGAGACGCGCAACATCAATTACATCTGGCAACTCGGGCCGCCACCCCCAGTTCGCTGCGCTGCGCGCAGAACCGGGCCACCGTCAGCACACAGGCCACGCTCTCCCACGATCCTTTTTCCCGACCCGGCTCGATCAGTTCCCGCAACGTAACTACTCAGGTGGCATCCCGCCGCGGGATGCCTCCTGAGTAGTTACGGA
>CAZOTB010000044.1:0-41254 GCA_964582645.1 uncultured Verrucomicrobiota bacterium
GTGCCATAACCGGAGCCTTCTTCATCCCGACCTTTAGATGTTTATCACATCTTCAATTTTCACAAACGCCAACTTCGAGCGTTCTCGTTTCGATCGTACATGGTCGCGGGAGTCCTGCGGGCAAGAAGTCCGGGAACGAACCGCCAACTCGCCAAGGACGCCAAAGATTCCTTACCCTTCGTATGGCCGGGGCCAGGTCTCTCTTTTCTTGAAATCCCAGGGTCCGTGTCTGCGTCCATTCAAGTCATTGCACAACGAGAACTGAGCTCGAATGTGAGCGTGCGGGACGGCGGGGTGGCGGTGCTGGGAGGCTTGATTCGGAACGATCGCACCAAGGCGGAGAGCAAAGTGCCTGTCCTGGGCGACGTGCGGTTGCTCGGCATGGCTTTCAGACAGAGCGTCTGGTGGAAGAACCGCAGCGAATTGATCGTCTTGATTCGTCCGACGGTCATGCGCACTCCCGAATCCGCGCAACATGAAGCGCAGAAGCTGCGCGAGGAGTTCAAGGGCCTGTGGCATCTCCCCTCCGACAAGCTCCTGCCGCTGCCGACCGCCCCGGAGACGCCGACGAACAAGCCTCGTCGCTCCAGCGTCCCGCTGCCGAAGGGGTCGTAGCCCGCAGCGACGGTGGTCGTGGACAGGCGGGACGCCCGTCCTATGGTTTCTTTTTGGCGGCTTGTTTGGCCTGCCATTCTTCCCACGACTTGCCGGCGGCAGTATCTTCGCCGGTGAAACGGACATCCCGTATGTCGGCGTACTTGATGATGAGTTTGTCGTCGCGGTCGGCCAGCATCATCTCGACGCGCGGGGTGCGATCGGATGGGGTGCCGCTCGGGTAGCGGTTGGACAGGAAACCGACAACCTGGGTGCCGTCATTGAGATCGAGCGTGACATCGCCCCGGTAGTCGAAGGCCTTGTCAATGAGAGCGACGATGTGGGACATGGGATGAGCTTCGGAGGAACCGCCGGGACGGCGGTCTCTACAACTTCGCGGTGACTTCTTCCTTCTTGTCCGATCCGCAGGTGCCGGCGCCGCAGCCACACGTGGTGGGTTCGGCCGCAGCACGCTTGATGTTCTCGGGGTGTGGTCGGAAATCGTTCTCGTCGCCGCCGAGGCCGAACAAGGTGAGCTTCACCGTGCGTCCGAACGCCCGCCACGAACCGAACGTGTCGTCCACCGCACTGGCTTCGTAGCCGCAATGGACCATGCAATCGGCGCACTTCTCGTTTCCCGATTTGCGGCCGTAGTTTTCCCACGTGGTATCTTCCATCAAGTCCTTGAACGTCGGCGCGTAGCCGTCCTGCAGCAGGTAGCACGGTTTTTGCCAGCCGAAGATGTTGTAGGTCGGGTTGCCCCACGGCGTGCACTCGTACTCGCGGCGCCCCATCAGGAATTCAAGGAAGAGCGGCGACTGGTTGAACGCCCACTTCCGCTTCGGATTCGAGAGGATCTTGTGAAACATCTCGTTGGTCCGGTTGCGCTTGAGGAAATGCTCCTGATCGGGCGCTTTCTGGTAGCTGTAGCCGGGCGACATCATCATGCCTTCGACGCCGAGCTCCATGGCGAAGTCGAAGAACTCGCGCACGCGCTGCGGATCCACGCCTTCGAACAATGTCGTGTTGGTCGTGACGCGGAAGCCGCGCTTGAGCGCTTCCTTGATCGCGTCCACCGCCACGTCGAACACGCCATCCCGGCAGACGGCGTGATCGTGTTCGTTTTTGAGTCCGTCGAGATGAATGCTGAACGTGAGATACCGGGAGGGCGTGAACAAATCCAGCTTGCGCTTGAGCAGGATCGCATTGCTGCAAAGATAAACGTACTTCTTGCGCGCGACGAGTCCCTGGACGATTTCCTTGATCTCGGGATGGATCAACGGTTCGCCGCCGGGGATGCTGACGATCGGCGCGCCACATTCGTCCGCGGCGGCCCAGCATTGCTCGGGTGTGAGGCGCTTTTTGAGGATGTGATCGGGGTACTGGATTTTGCCGCAGCCCGCGCACTCGAGGTTGCAACGGAAGAGAGGTTCCAGCATGAGCACGAGCGGATAGCGCTTGTTGCCCTTGAGTTTGTGGCCCAGGACGTAACTCGCGACCGTCCAAGCCTGCGATATGGGTACGGGCATAGTTTGTTCCTTTGCTTCTCGACGCGGCTATTGGTTGAGCCGCGACTCTCGTCGTCCGTCGCCACGCAGGAGTCGCAACCCCTGCGCCAGCGCGACGCGAATCGGTGTCTTGCCGATGAGGCGCTTGCTCCGCGGTTCGGCTGCGAGCGCCGCCTGCGCGGCGAGCCGGTGGTGGTGCCGCTCGCCTTGCTTGTGCTGATGATACCGGCTCAACGCCAACAGGGGAAAATAAATGCAGTACAAATGGTAGCGAAGATAAAACACCTTCGGAAAGCCTGTGCCCGTGTACTGCGTCTCGGTCCACGTTCCGTCCGCGTTCTGCCGCTGCAACAACCACTGGATGCCGCGCTCGACCGCGATGCTGTCGCCTTCGCCCGCGGCGAGCAAGCCGAGCAGCGCCCACGAGGTTTGCGAGGCCGTGCTTTCGCCCACGCCCTTGAAGCGGTCGGGGTCCACATACGATTCGCACGTCTCGCCCCAGCCGCCGTCGGCGTTCTGCACGCTTTTGATCCACTGCACGGCGCGGCGAATGTACGGCTTCTGCATGTCGAGACCGATCGCAGCGAGGCCGGAGAGTGCCTCCCAGGTACCGTAGAGATAGTTCACGCCCCAGCGTCCGAACCACGATCCGTCTTCACACTGTGAGCGCCGGATGAACTTGATCGCCTTTTTGACTGCCGGATGCCCGCTCGGGAAATCAATCGAGTGGAACGTCTCGAAGACGCGCGCCGTGATGTCGGTGCAGGCGGGATCGAGCATGGCGTTGTGGTCGGCGAACGGAACCTTCGCGTAGATCTCGTGGTCGTTATCCTTGTCGAAGGATGCCCAGCCGCCGGACTTGTTCTGCATCGCGAGCATCCAGTGCAGCCCGCGTTTCATGGCGGCTTTCTTGGCGGCTTCGTCGTCGAGGTGCACCGACGCCAGGGCGCGAATCACCATGCAGGTGTCGTCCACGTCGGGATACCAGTCGTTGCGATACTCGAAATACCAGCCGCCCGGCGGACGATGCCGGGTCTTGTAATACCAATCGCCGACGACGCGGGACTCCTTCGACAACAACCACTCGCCGGCGCGCTGCAACGACGGATGATCGGGTTGCATTCCGCTCGCTCGCAAGGCCACGATGCTCCACGCTGTGTCCCACACGGGCGAAAAACACGGCTGCAACCGGATGCTGTCCTTCTCCTCGATCTCGAGGTCGGCCACCTGCTTGAGGCTGCGTGCGACTTTCGGGTGGGATAGCGGGTAACCGAGCGCGACGAGGGCGAGGGTCGAGTTGACCATCGCGGGGAAGATCGCGCCGAGGCCGTCGGTCTTTTCGAGCCGCTTGAGCATCCACGTCTGGGCCTTTTTCAGTGCCATGCGACGCAGCGGCTTGGCCGGCATCTTTTCGATGAACTTGCACAGCCGGTCGCCGGCCAGGAATAAGTTGCGCCAGGAGAAAAATTGACTGTCGAACGTCATCCCCTCTTCGAACTTCTCGCGCCCGCCGACGTACAATTCTTCGATGCCGAGTTCGCGCGGGACGTGTCGCGTCGGTCGGTGCGCCCAGAGGATCGAGAGAGGCACGATCATCGCGCGCGACCATGCCGACATTTCGTAGATGTTGAAGTACGCGCCCTGCGGGATAAGGATCAGCTCGGGGGGAATCGCCGGCACCGCGCCCCATCCGCACTGCCCCATCATCGCGAGGTAGAGCTTGGTGAAGGTGTTGACCTTCGCGATACCGCCCGCCTTGAGGATTGCCTCGCGCGCTTTGCGCATGTAGGTGGCGCTCGGGTTGTGCCCGGCGAGCTTGAGCGCGAAATAGGCTTTGACGGAAGCCGAAATCTCAGCGGGGCCGCCGGGGTAGATGTTCCACATCCCGTCGGGGAGTTGCTTGAGCAGGAGATAGTTGGCGAGCTTGCGGAACTTTTCTCTGTCGCGAATGCCGAGCCACCAGAGCGCGATGATGTATTCGGTCTCAAGGATGGTGTCGCCTTCGAGTTCACCCACCCAATGACCATCCCGTTTCTGGATGCTGACCAGGTAATCCTGGGTAAGTCGAATGGCCTCGTCTAGTTGCTGTTCCACCGTGGTTTCTACGCTCATTCTTTAATCCGGAGCAGACTACACCTCTGTACTGCGTTTCATGCCTGCGGCACTGTCAAAATAGCAGAGGGCGCATTGCAGCGTCAACACCTCAGAGACGCAAATTTGGCGGCCAAAGTAGTCTCAACCACCTCAGAGTCAAGGGGCAATTTCTGCCGCGCTCGATGCGCCGCCATTTGGACAAACCGCCGCTGGGAATGTTCGGGCAATATTTCGCGGGTCCGCTTGCGTGCCTGCCGGCCTGTTGATAGCATCCGTCGAAATGCACATCTTGCTCACAGGCGGGGCCGGCTTTATCGCGTCGCATCTCGCGGAGCGACTCCTCCGCGACCGACATGCGCTGACCATCGTGGACGATTTCAATGATTTCTATGACCCGAAGCTCAAGCGGGAGAATATCGAACTGCTGCGGCGGATCGGGACATTCGATCTCGTCGAAGGGGATATTCGTAATTCGAGCTTCGTTGATTCGTTATTCGTCAAATCGAAATTCGATCAGGTCGTCCATTTGGCGGCACGAGCAGGCGTGCGGCCTTCGATTCAACAACCGCAGCTATATGTCGAGACAAACGTCACCGGCACGCTGAACCTGCTCGAAGGCGCACGCAGAGCAAAGGTGCCGAAGTTTGTGTTCGGCTCGACCTCGTCGGTGTATGGCGTGAACTCGAAGGTGCCGTTCAGTGAGGACGACGCGATCCTGCACAGTATCTCGCCGTACGCGGCGACCAAGCTTTGCGCGGAACAGCTTTGCCACAACTACCATCACCTCTACGGCATCGAGGTCGTGATTCTACGATTTTTCACGGTGTACGGTCCACGGCAACGTCCCGAGATGGCGATCCACAAGTTTGCGCGCTCAATTCTCAAGGGTGAGCAGATCGAGATGTACGGCGACGGCTCGACACGACGCGACTACACCTACGTGGCCGACATCGCGGATGGCGTGTACGCGGCGATGCAACGGAAGTTGCTGTACGAGATCATCAACCTTGGCGATTCGAATACGGTCGAGTTGAAATATCTCGTCGCGCTCATCGAAAAGGCCGCGGGCAAGAAGGCGAAGATCAAGATGATACCCGAGCAACCCGGCGACGTGCCGATCACATTCGCCAACATCGAGAAAGCGCGACGACTCTTGGGGTACGAGCCGAAGGTGAAAATCGAAGAAGGCATTGAGCGCTTTGTGCAGTGGTACAAACAACAAAAGCATGAGCCACGGATGAACACAGATGCTCACGGATGATCCGTGTTTCATCCGTGTTCATCTGTGGCCCAACCTGAATCATGGATAAACTCACCAGACTACTCGCTGATCTCATCTCCATCCCGAGCGTCAATCCGGTCGCGGTCGGCTTCGAGGACCCGAAGATCACGGGCGAGGAACGTTGCGCAAAATACATCGCCAACTTCGCGCGCAAGTGCGGCGCCGATGTTTCCTTCCGATACGAACTGCCGGGGCGTCCCACGGTCATCTGCAACCTCACGACTCGCGGAGCAAAACGGACCGTCGCGTTCGGCCCACACACCGACACCGTCAGCGTGGCGAACATGACGATTGATCCCTTCAAGCCGGTCGTGCGCAACGGACGGATGTACGGGCGGGGGGCGTGCGACACCAAAGGCTCGTGTGCGGCGATGCTGTGGGCATTCGCGCGCGCGGCGCGTGAGAACCTGCCGGCGAAGACCAGGACGAATATCCACTTCATAGGTCTCATGGGTGAAGAGAGCGGCAATGACGGCGTCGTCTGCTACTGCAAGAATGAGCCCAAGCTCGACTTCGTCATCGTCGGCGAGCCGACGTTCCCGGATGTCGTGTACGCGCACAAAGGAGCGTTCTGGTTCAAGGTGACGACCCGGGGCATCTCCGCACACGGCTCGAATCCGCACCTTGGTGAGAATGCGATCGAGCATATGACCGACGTGGTGGAGTATCTTCGGAATGACTATGCGCCGAGTCTGCGGAAACTGCGGGATCCTGTGCTGGGCCGTCCGACACTGAACATCGGCAAGATCGCGGGCGGCGCTCAGGTAAACATCGTGCCCGACCATTGCGAAATGATGGTGGATCATCGGACTCTGCCCGGAGTACAATCGCATTCTGCAATCTACAAGAAGCTGACGAGCGACCTGCGACGACGTGGCGTGCCCGCGCAGATCGAGCGCTACCGCGATTGCCCGCCGCTCGGGACGAATCCCAAGCTTCCATACGTGCAACAATTTCACCATAGTGCGCGGGCGGTTGCGCGGGCGAGCAAATTGGCGGGCGTTTCGTATTTCACCGATGCTTCGATCTTCGCCCAGCACGGCTCACCCGCGGTCGTGTTCGGGCCGGGGAGCATCTCGCAGGCGCACACGAAGGATGAATGGATTGATCTCGCGCACCTCGCGCCCGCGTCGGAGGTTTGTTACCGGTTTCTTGCGCAGTTATAGCGCAACGTCTCGCTGATTCTTGTCCGCCGCTTCCTGAATGCGGAGCGTCGTGCGACTCGCAGCGAGGACGTCGGCAGAAGAGAGGTGCAGATCGGATTTCTCGCCACGAATCTCCCGCAGGAACGATTCGAGATAACCGCCCGACTGGCCTTCCTTCGCCACGATGACCTCCGCGGACTTTGCCGTGTTGCGGTACAGCGCAATCTGGTTCGCGGTCAACGTGGATTCCAGCATTCCTTTCGATCCCCAGAACGTCATCCGCCAATATTGGGGGATGCTGTAGCCGCAGGCGTCGGGCGCGAGATAGGACACGTCGCAGAGCATCCCGCACCCGTTGGAGAGCTTTGCCATGAACTGTGCGGCATCCTGGAAATCCGGCGACTCCGGCAACCGGGCGTTCCACGCTCGCGCGGCCGTGACTTCCGCGAATTTCATCCCTGTGATCCATGGAATGGCGTCAATCGCATGGATCGCGATGTCGTTGATCGTGCCGCCGTGCTTGTCGGCCTCGAAATACCAGCCCGGGCGCTTGCCGTACATCAGCGGATGCTGACCGCCCACGAAGATCGCATGGACATCCCCGATCGTTCCCGACTGGATCAGCCGGCGGGTCTCCAGCGTGGTCGGCGCGTTGCGCATGTCCAACTGGCAGCCCACGACCCGGTTCTTCTGCCCCGCCAGCTTTTCGATCTCGTCCAGTTCGGTGAGAGACGTACAGATCGGTTTGTCGCTGATCACGTGTTTGCCGCGCTGGAGCGCCTCGATCAAAATCGCGCCACGTTTGCCATAGTAATCGCCCACGGCGACGGCATCGCACGCAACCTGGTCCAGCATCTCGTGGTAGGAACTGTGAGTGATTGCGGCCTTCCCGCTGGCAGCGAGTTCACTGCGGGTCTTCTCATCTTCCTCGCACGCGGCCACGATCTCGATATCGGGCCGTTCTCTGGCGAGATGAAGGAGGCTGAAGATGTGTCCGTGGCGGAAGCCGGCAAAGGCAATGCGGAGTCGGTTCATACCGGGACTCTTATCAGGCGGCATGGGTGTAGTCGAGCGCTTCAGCGCGGACTGGACGGCAGATCCGTTTGGCGGTCAATGAAGAAGCCGGTCGGCGAACCACGCTCCGGGTCAATATCGTCCAACGATTCGCCACCGTAAGCATCTTTGCCTCCGATGTTGATCGAGAAAGAAACGTTGCCGCCACACCGACATGCCAGGAAAAACCCAGGCCGACGATGTTTCCGCCGTACACGTCCTTGCCCTCGTCATCAATGACGAAGCCCACACCGTGGTGCGCCTGAAAACTGATGCCCCAGCGGAGGCATCGCTTCTCCGCGCGTTCCGCTCCCATGGAATCAAACGGTTGTGTGGGACGGATGGCTCCCGCTGCCAGACATGCTACCGCTCTTTATAGAACTCCCGCACGAACGCGACGGTTTCGGGTGTGTCCTCACAGCAAGCGAACCAGAAACGGAACCGCTTGTCGGCTGATGTCAAGAGATGCCGGTACAACTCGACGTTGCTCCGAAAGCGAGTCTGTTGGTCGGCGGCGAGATAGGGAACAAAGACCGTTGCCTCCGCCAGTGGCTCGATTTGCTCGGGCGTGGTGCAGGGCCAGTGAAACTCAATCGAGGCGATCGGCACCCGCGCGGCTTTGAGGTTTGTGACGTGATGCCCCCAGCGTCCACAGCAGTGGATATGGAGTAAGCCGAACTCCTTGGCAATCCTCCGCAGCACCGGTATGCCGAACTCGCGATAGGTCTCCGCCGATAGCAACGGCATCATGTCTTCCGTGAACATCACTCCGCGATCGGACGGGACGAAGGTGTACGGCCAGATGTTCCCGCACACGTTCCCGCCGCTCTCGCGGTGCAGATAACGCCAGAACTCGATTTGAAAGGAAGTGATCCGGTCGAGTAGCTGATGGACTTTCTCCGGCTCGCTGTGCATCGCGACCAGGAGCTCGTCCTGATTCACAATCATCGCGGCGGTGTTCAGCGGGCCTTGCGCGTCGGGCGTGCGCAGCCAGAGCTGGTCGGTCTGCAACGCCTCGCGCAGCCGGTGAAATAACCGCAGGGCGCGCGCGGCGTCCATGGCGGGATCGTCCACGGGGCGCGGTTGCAACGCGAGGGCTTCGTCCATGGTTGAGGCCGCAGGCTCGAGGTACGGATTGCCGGTCTCGGCGGGGACTCTGACGGTGCCGCCCCAGTAGCACGGGATGCTGACCGTGCCGAAATCGCAGAACACCGAAGGAACGTTCAAGCCGGGAAGGCGCGACTGTTCTTCGAGGCTTGCGAGGTAAATGTGAAATCGTTCCTCGTCCGGCGTGGTCTGCGGAGGACGATGCTTCGGCGTGGTCAGCGAGATTGCGAAGCGTCCTTCGCCTGCCCAGAAGCGTCGCACGCAAGCGATGTCGCGGCGGAGCTTCTCTGCGCCGAACCACTGCACCAGCTGGTCGTCGCGGTTCACCGGACGATCATCGGGCGAAGTCCACGAACGTCCGCTCGATGGCGTCACGCGTCAGCGCGCCGTCGTGTACGAGCACCCGGTAACGAAACGTCAATCGCTCCCCGGCTTTCAACACATGCGAGCCGTTCTGCTTCGGGTCGTCGGTAAAATAGGAAATGCCGAACGGGTTCGCGGTGAACAGCCCGTACCCGCGCACGTGCCAGTAGGTCGGGTGACGGAAGTTCTTCGGGTGATCGAGAATCGTGACGCCGCAGGGCACGCCCTGAGCCGGCCCCGTGTACATCACCCAGCGCGCCCGTTTTCCCCACGTCGGTTCGCCCGCGCTCGACTTCGTGCATGGCCCGGTGGTGCCGCCCTTGATGGAATAGATATGGCCCTCCGAGTTCTCGATCCGGCCGTTCTTGTTCGCGTCCATCGTGGTCGTCACGCGCACGGAGACGAGACCGCCTTCCTTCGTGTCGCCGAACTTCACTTCGCCTTCGCTGGCGTGAAACTCGATCGTGAAATCGAAGAACCGAAACGCTGCCTCCTGTCCGAACCGCACAGTGCGATTCTCGGTGAGAAGCTTCTTGCCCGTCTTGTCGAGCCAGTCGAGCTCGCTGAGAATCGAATCGCCCTGCACCCGCATCGCGCGCTGCGCTTGCGTTCCGTAGCCCGGCTCCTCCGACCACAAGTCCACCCCATTCACGTCACCGTGAGCGACCCAGAGCGACTTGTGATGCTTGTGGTCCTGGTTCTCGCCCTCTTTCGTGTCCATCGGATGGCCACGGGTGAACGGGATTCCCTTGGGCGTGAGCACGGGGTAGAAGTATGGCTTTGCCCACTGCTTGCCGAAATTGTAGCGCGTGAAAAGCTGATCGCCGAAGCGGACTTCGAGGGTGTCACCAGATTGTTTGAGTTGAGTGTTCATGGATGTCTCCTTGTTTAGCGCGAGTAGAATCGCTTTGCCATCTTCAATTTCGCCCGGCAAATCCGCTGGCAGTCCCGGATTCGCTGCACCTGCAGGTCGAACAGATGCCGCAACCACTCCTCGAACGCTTCGCCGTGATAGCGCTGACCGAAGTGCGCACGGACCCGCTTCCTCATCGCGGCGATGTCGCGCAGCGTGGCGTTCTGCTCGCGAATTCGACGCTGCCACTCCGTGTCCACGGGACGAATGCTGGCGTGAAAGAAATCCACCTCGGCGAGGTTGAACTCGGCGCGACGCTGGAGATCGAGCACGCGCGCCATGAGCGAGATGCTCCTCCATTCGAAACGGTGGGCCTTGAGTCTGGGCTCAAGCGACTCCATCTCTTCTGCGATCCTCCCTTCCAGCCGCCAATTCTCCCGGCAACGGCCCAGCGTCCTGATGATGCGATCCACGGTGGACGCCGGGATGCCCGGCCAAAACGGCTTCGGCTTTGCCCCCATCGAGCGCGCCATCTCCGTCACGACCGGCCACTGCAGGTCAATGCAGAAGTTCGGCGGACACCAACTCGTGCCGCGCGCCCATGAAGTGCCGATCTGCCCCCACTGACGCGTGCGCTTCACGGCGTTGCTCCAGGCCCGCACGTTGGAGATCAGCCTGTTGTAATGCGGCAGGACAGAGAGGTCGGCGCTGGCTCGCAATGCGCTGGCGGCCACGACCGGCATTCCGAGCTTCGTCCACAGATCGGCTTGAAAGAGCGGCGTGAAGGTGCGCCCGTGCTGGTAGCGGCTGAGCACGCGTTTGATCGTGGGCGTGTGGTCCTCGACGAACTGCGTGCCCGCCCCGATCGGGGGCGCGTTTGGGTTCTCCGGTTCTTCGAGCCACTCGCGGCTCACGCGGAATCCCGCCAACCGCGCCATCTTCATCGGGCCGCGCACCTCGTTGTAGTCCCAAGTGACGAAAACCACACGCCCCTTGAATTCTTCAAAGGCGTCGGGCCGAAAATGGTCTTCGAGCATGTCGGTCCACATCATCGGCATCTTGCCCGCGCGTTCCACGACCGGCAGCAGCGCGCGGAGATGATCGAGAAACACATCGAGGATGTTCCGATGCAGTCGCTTCGCGGCAAGTGTGAGTGCGTGGGCCTCGTCCATGCCGAGATGGATGTACTTGCTGTCGGGATGCGCCTCGAGCACCTGCCGTAACAGTTCGAGGACGAACCCGACCGCTTTGGGATCGCCGACGCGGATGGTACTCGGGTAGTTGCGGTCTTCGGCGAACTGCCGGTACCGATTCCAGCCGAGGGCGTATTCGAGATGCCCGAGGCATTGTTGGAGCGGGATCACTTCGATGGCGTTGCGTTTTGCCTCGGCGAGAAAGCGACGCAACGTCGCCGGCGACCACACGACCGACTTGTCGTAGGCGATGTTGATGCCACGGAACGGAAAGATGTCCTCGTACTCGAGGAGGACAGTATTGACGCCCTGGCTGGCGAGATCGGCGAGTTGTTGCGGGATGTAGGACGGCTTGAACATCATCCCCTTGAGATCGAGGTGGACGCCGATCATGGGATTTGGAGATTTCACGTCGCGATTCAACTGTGAAGAACCGATTGACTACCACGAAATCCGCTCGACACCCGGCGCAAGATCGTAGTGCGGATCGCGGCTCACGATGGGCTGCTGGTATTGGATTGCGAGTGCTGCAATCCAAACATCCTTCTCGGGAATGGGCCTGCCTTTCTCCCGCAATTGGTCGCGGAGCACCGCATACACACGAGCGGTTTCCGTGTCCCTCGCGAGCACATCGCACTCGGTTTCCAACTGATCCAGAAGAGGGCTCAATCGCCTGCGATGGCGGGAACGCATCAGGCCAAAGCGATACTCTCCCAATACAATGGCCGGTAGCTGGTGTTGAGGCGAAGCGGACAAGACAGCACCGAGTTTGTCATCTCCCACAAACAAGGCGGAGATGGCGTTCGTGTGGAGAATCATTGCCAGTTCTCAGTCTCGATCCGAGCGAACTCTCTTTCAACGACCCGCTCCACATCGCGCACTTGCGCGGGCGAAGCTTTGCGCCACACCCGGCGCCACCCGATGCGCGAAGTTTTGCCGTTGTTCCTCGACCGGACAGATAGGCGTCTTCGCAGTGTCTCTGATACGAACTGGTTCAGAGTCTGCCTGTGGATCGCGGCCTCGGCTTTGCTCTTGCGAACGAGCCGATTCGGTAATTCGAGTATGGTCCTCACAACCAAAGCATCGCAAAAAAGGGCCTAAGGTCAAGCTCCTGCGCCGGCCTGCAACCCGACGGCTGCTCGTTCCTCAGTGCGCCCGAACAGGTTGACCGCGTTATCGTGGAGGATGCGCTGGGCGATGGTTCTCGCTGCGCGCATGCTGATCAAACCGCTGTCCACTTTCGCAGCCAACACCTTCGCGATCAACTCCCGCGTGAGCACTGCAGTGCCGTAGAACGACTCGGCGTGCCCGCAGTCCATCCCGATCAACATCTTGTTCGCAGGCAGCATGTCGAACATCTCGTCCATCAATCGCGCCGCGAGCGCGGGCGAGAGGCCGGGCATCCAGCAAAAACCGAAATGGATGTTCGTATAGGTGCGCGCCAGGATCGCCAACCCGCCGTAATTCGGCCAGCCGGCATGCGCAAAATAGAACTGCACCTCGGGAAACTGTCGGGTGAGTGGAAACAGATTTTCGGGATCGCCTTTGAGTGTCGGGTACGAGTAGCCGGTATGGACCTGCACCGGAAACGAAAACTCCTGCGCCGCGCGCATCAGATGCCACACCAGGTTGTCCTGCAACCGCTGCAACTCGGGCGCGCTCAGATTCCTCCAGCCCTTGTCGTACAACCGTTTCGCCTCGCTGTCGGGGACGCGCTCGAAACGGAGAGTGCGCTGGTAGGCGCAGATGATCTTCAATGCGGCGCCGCCTTCTTTCCTGTGACGCGCCACGGCGGCATGCTGAAACTCCAGGTGCTCGGCGTGATTGCGCGGATGCATGCCGAGCAGTTCCATCGTCCGTGCGCGCGCCTTCGAGCGATCCGGTTCAAAGCCGCTGAAGAAGAACGGCTCGAGCACCAGCGAGGGACGCACTACCGCTTGCTCGCACTTCCGTCTCTCGGGCGGCAACGACGGCCAATACTCGATCAGATACGGCAGATGTGCCATCTGGATGATCGCTTTGACCTTCGCGCGCTTCAGGACTTCCAGCATCCATGCCGGCTGACCCTTCGCATTGTACGTCGCCACGATGCGGTTGTTGTACTCGCCCAAGTTTTTGTCCGTCACCTCATCCACGTCGAACCCGTACAACTCTTTGATCCCGCGTCGGATCACGGCATAGACCGCCGCGCCACGGAGTTCCTCGAGCGCGGGTTGGATCGTCTTCCAGTACGCGAACGCATCCTCGATCTTCCAGGATTGTGGCGCGATGCTCGGCCCGCGGTAGAGCGCCGCGCTGGTGATGTAGAGCAGCATGTCATTCATCAACACGTGCGGCAGCGACTTGTGTGGGTGCGTCGGCCCGAATGGCTGGCTTTCGGTCGTGAACCCCCAATCGAACCCGGCAAGATGCTCGTGCGTGTCGAACACCTCAATGGCGTTTACCATCTCGCTGATTTCGGGCAAACTGCTCATGCGTGACAGGCGGGGGAGAGTGCCAGAGAGCGCGGCGGTTGTCGAGCGGTCCGACTCGGGAGACTCAATACGCGATGCCGTTCCAGAACCCCCAAAACGGCACGGTGTTCCAGACCACCTGCGGATCGTGGCTGTACTTGAAGAACTCGACATGGTGATCCACGAACAGAATGTTGATGCCGCCGCGGTGACGCCACGCGTGGGGAAAGCCGCCGTAAATCAGGCCGACGTCCACGTTGCTGTTCGAGAAGACGTAATCGAACGCCAGCACGCCCGCGCCGATGAAACTCGAACTCAGGTACGTGGCGCCGTCCGCGAGCAGGAAGCAGCGGGATGGGTTCCGCACCTCGTCATAGCGGCGGACCGGAAACGTGGCGCTCTGTTCGCCGCCAAGCATCCCGTTGTAGGTGTAGATGTTCGGGTTGCTGCCGAACAATGCCACCTGATACTTGGTCTTGTCCGCTGGCTCGGGACAGAACAGCGCAGGCGCGTCCTTGATCGAGAACGCGTTGGTGCTGCTGTTGGGGTGGAGGATCGGTCGCACCACACGCACCGCTGCGGCGTAGTCGTTTGCCTGATAGCAGGGAGGAAAGAAGCCGTTGTGGTCGGTCGCGTACAACTGAAGACCGAGTCCCATTTGGCGAATGCTGCTGGCGCATCGGGCCTTCCAAGCGGAGGCGCGCGCGGCCGCCAATGCCGGGAACAAGAGCGCGGCGAGAATCGAGATGATGGCGATGACGACCAGAAGCTCGATCAACGTAAAGGCCGAACGGCTTCTGACAATCTTCAGCTCCTGTGCCGACGCCATACCAGGAGCATACCACCGAGCCCGAGCAACGCGAGCGCGGACGGTTCGGGGATGCCGTACTTGGCGAAGATGTATTCCTGAACCGCCTGACGGTCCGCGGGGGCCAGGGCGTTGTTATAGACGAGCACCTCGGCCACGTCGCCGATGAAGAACCCCATGTCGCTGCCGCCGACCTGCGAACTGTGAGTCGGGATGATCGGCGCACCGGGCGTCTGCACCGTGCCGGATTGGGCGCCGTTGACGAAAAACGTAATGGCACCCGACGAATTGCGATGGGCGTCCTCGAGGTGGATGCCGGTACCGATGGTGGTGCCGAAATTGACGAACGCGACATTCGGGAACGCGAGACCATAGGTGGTCAAGCCCTGCCGGCGAAACCCGTAGCCGGTGGAGAACGCCTCCTGTCCGTTATGAAACGGCCCGACGTACCCGTTGCCGCCCAGGCTGTTCTGGCCAAGGGTGGCGACGGTGAACATGCTGAAAGTCTGGTTGGTCTGGACCGGGGTCGCGGTGCGCAGCAGATCATTCGCATCGAAACGCACGACGGGTTGGCTGTTGATCACGTTGTTCACCCACGTCGGCTGATTGGCGACGGCCGCCTGCGTTGCGTCGTTGCCGCCGCCGGGAGCCTGGTTGACCCAGTTGGTCACGAATCCTCCGCTGATCTGCACGCCGGCGTCAGCACGCACCCAAAATGTCAGCCCGTTGGTGGGAACCTGCGCCTGCGACGTACAGGCCGGGAGCGCCGCCGCCAGCGCGACCAGCCCACAAACTGTGAACCAACGGAATTCGATCATCATAAGGACTTCCTTCTGGTGACCATTCTGACACCGCGGCACGCCGTTGCAAGCTTAAGAACTTGCTGTGGAATTGTGCAAACTTGCTGCGCTCGACTCAACTTGCCACAAGCCGGCGCTTCCCCCATAATCGTCCCCCGATGAAGCACGGTTTCCCGAGACCGAAGGTCACCCGGTCGCCGCACGGGTACGAGATTTTCTGTTACCCGAGCATCTTCGCGCGGCAGGTCTGGCTGTACGTGCTCTGCATCGGCGAATCGAACTGCTCGCCGGGATTCGAGCACGGGCATCCCGATCGCGACTGTCGCCACAAGGACGATGAGGGTTTTCTGCTGCATTTCTTGTTGCAGGGCGAGTTGTGGCACCGCGCCGGCGAGGGTATCCACACCGCCGTGAAGAATGAGGCCGCGTTGCTCGACCTCAGCCGCCCCGTGCGCTACGGCAACAACGGCACCGCGCCGGCGCGGTTCTACTGGGTTTGGTTCAGCGGAAAGGAGATGCGGAAAATCGCTGGTGAACTGAATGCCCGGGAATGCCCGATCTTCCACGGACTGGACCGACGGCGAACGACCGCGACCTTTCGCGAATTGCTCCAGCTCGTGCAACGAGAACCCCGCGGCCACGAAGCACGGGTGTCGGCGCTCCTCAGCGGCCTGCTGGCGGAGTTGTTCGCCGTGACGCCGTCACCGACCTCCGCTCTCGATCTGCGGTCGCGTCCGTTTGCCGCGTCAGAGCCGATTCAGACGGCGCTCAAGTACATCGCTCGTTTCCATGGTCGCCCGCTTTCGCTCAAGGAAGTGAGTCAGGAGATCGGCTTGAGCGTGTATCACTTCTCGCATCTGTTCCATCGCGAGACGGGCACCAGCCCGATGCAGTATCTCCAGCGGTATCGCATCGAACAGGCGAAAACACTGCTGTCCGAATCGGAGATGCCGGTGGAGGCGGTCGCGCGCGCCGTGGGCATTCCCAACCACGAACATTTCTCCAAATTGTTCCGTCAGGCCAACGGCGCAAGCCCGCGCGCCTATCGGGCCAGGATGCAGGAGAAGCTCGGTTTCTCTCGAAACACCCGACCGGCGAGCCCGGTGCGTTCACCGAGATAAAGTGTCCTCGATCAGTTCGAGCGCGGCGCGGCGAATGGCCGGCTCCCAGTCACCCGGGACTTCCGACGGGACGAGATAGTTCCTGTAGCCGAGCACAAAGGTGTTCGCCTGCGACGACTCGACGCACAACTGCAATCCCGTCTCCACCATGGTCTCGAACGGGATTCCGACCAGCGTCAATTCATTCCATCGCAACACTTGAACTGCGAATCGGATGGTTCGCGGATCTGCGCCCGATCGTGTCGCATCGAGCCGCGCCTGCCACCAATGGTCGAAACGTTCGGCAACATTACGTTCCCATTCGGGAGCGTTGCGTTGACGGACTGCATTGAGTGTGGCAGCCCACTCCGCGCGCTCGCGCTCGACTTCGGCAAGCGGCGGGAACGGCGTCAGCGGCAATTCCATTTCCCTTTCCGCGATGTGAATCGAACCATGCTGCCCCGGCGGCAGTGCCTTCCATTCGCACAACCAGTACGGCGCGACAGAAGCCACAAGCCGCGGCTCCGCCGGCTCGCGGTGCGTGCGGCAGCCACACCCAGCGCCGCGCCGCAGCGCTCACGAATTGCTGCTGCCAGTCGCAGCGAAACAAGTGTCAAATCGAGCGCCAACACCGCGACCGTGTTGTCCGTTCCACGAATCACCAGCGCTGTCGCAGTCAGCGGATCGCCAGTCTCGCGAGAGAACCCCTCGCGTACGGCGTAGCCACAAAGCCGAATCCCCACCGGCGGAGTGATGTCCTGGCGCGCGACGCCACTGAGGTAGGTCCGGCACTGCATTGGGTTTAGGCCCCGGGAGGACAGATGAGCGGGATCGCCTCGCGCTTATTCCGTCGGTAAACACGGAAGTCGGCACGATCTACGGTAATCACGCTATGCTTCGGAAACAGCTCGCTCATGCGAATCAGACACAAATCCGCAAGGTCGGGCCTGCGGTTGGCGTAGCGTTGCGCGAGCGCCTCCAACTGAACGAGGTGGTCATTGCAGTCGAACGCGAGGGTGATCAGTCCGTCCCGCACCATCGCCAACACGACCGGCACGCTTTCAAGATGGAACGCCGCCTCGGCAAGAACTGGCTCGCACGTCAGCAATGGATCGGTGACTTGTTCCGCGATGCCAACTGCCCACTCGTGATGCGCATCAGTGCGATTGGCGAATGCGACGAGGAAACCGGTATCCGCGATCCCCTTCACGCCCGAGAGAATCCCTTCCGCTTTGAGAGGTCACGCGGCCCTCGAACGACTCCGGCTAGACGCATGAACGACCGATGCGCGCCGGATGCTCTTGCCCTTTCCAACTGCTCACGCACGATGCGTCCCTGCGAGACCCCCGACCGCACGGCGGTTTTCTCAAGCCAGTCAGAAAGCTCTCTGCTAAGACGAACTGTGATTGTCTGACTCATTTGGCAAAAGTGTAATCACATTAGCCGGATGTCGCAAGCAGGATCTCATTTCCAAGCATCGTGCGGAATCGTTCGTCCCACTGCGTGCAACGCCTCGGTGGCGGACCGGATCATCGTGCCGGTATCCGACCCCAAGCCGATGAGTTGAAACTTCTGGCGCAGCCGCTGACGGGCGCTCTCGGGCGTGGGCGCGAGGACACCGCATGGAACACCGCGCGTTCGGGCTCGCCGTTTGCATTCGAGAAGGGTGCGCGCAACGCCCGGCCCCTCCCACTCGCCCGGCAAACCCGCCGAAGCGGAGTAGTCGGCGGGACCGAACCATAACGCATCCACGTGCGGCACCATGGCGATTTCATCAATCGCCTCGCCGGCTTCCACCGTCTCGATCATGGGGATGACGAGCGTCTCGTCGTTCGCGCGCTGCACCCGCTCGCGGAATGCTTTGCCCCAACGCGTCGCACGCTGGCCCGCAATCCCACGCGTGCCGATGGGCGGATATTTTGCGTACTCAACCGCGCGACGCACATCGTCCACCGAGTGCACGTGAGGGGCAAATAAACCATCAGCGCCGAGATCGAGAACTTGACCGATGATCGCCGGGTCAATCTGGGGAATGTGGACGATCGCCGCCACGCCACACAGGTTCGCGACGCGCAGATGTTCCGCGAGTTCCTTCGGGCCGAGCGGTGCGCGTTCGGCGTCCACCAGCACGAAGTCGAAGCCCATGCGGGCCGCGATCTCGGTGACGGTGGGCGATTCAAGGGTGACCCAGAACCCGAACACGGTCTTGCCGCGACGGAGTTTCTGTTTGAGGACCTTGCCCGGCGATGACGACATGCAGCGGATGGTATTGGCACGAGGGAGGAGAGTCAACGCGCAGCATCGTGCAGCCGCACCCGCAGCCTCCCCCGCCCAATAGCGCAAGCATTGAGCACGACGTTTCGCTCTTGCGCTGGGGCCGTCTCTGCCGTTTCCTTGCTCGCCATGCGCGCCAAGCTCCATCTCACGAATCGCTATCATCGTCCTCTGCCGGCCATTCCGTTCACGTACGGCATCCCGGTGCCGGAGGGCGCGGCGAAATCCGTCGCCGACATCGCGCTGCTCGACCCGAAAGGGAAACCGCTGCCCCTGGCGGTGCAGAGTTGGGCAACGTGGAAGGACGGTTCGATCCGCTGGGCGTTGCTTGATTTCCTCGGCGACTTTGCGCCGAGCGAGAAGGCGACCTACGAACTCGCGCTCGGTGAAGGAATCAAATCACCCTCACCGGTCAATCCGGTCGTCGTCAAGGAGACAAACGACGGGATCGAAGTTGCCAACGGACGATTGAAAGCAACGTTCCGCCGGGAGCGATTCAACATCTTCCAGACGCTCATCGCCGACGGTGTCGAGATCATCGGGCAAAATCATCGCTGCGATATCGTCGCAGTACAGCCGGCGGGCAAGGTCCATCGCGCCAGCTACGAACCGAAACCCCGCCTGTCGCTCGAAGACGTGTCGCCGTTGCGAGCGGTGGTCCGTTGGGACGGCGGTTTGTTTGCGGGCGACGGGACGCGGTTCACGGAGTACCGGCTCAAGCTGACGTTCTTCGCCAACAATCCCTACGTCAAGATCGAGCATTCCGCCATTTGTCGCGAGCAGCCCGAGCGCGGCGTGATGATCCGGGAATACCGGATTGATCTGGAAACCGCGCTGGATCGGGAGACGACCAAGATCGTGCGCCAAAAGAATCACGGCGTGGACTACCTCTCCCGAATGGTCGAGCTGAAGCAGAACGTCCGGCTCAAAGTGCCGACGAAGGGACAGGACCCGCGCTCCGATTCGGCGATCGGCGTGCTGGGCACCGTAGGCAAGGTATTGCTCGAAGATGAAGCAGCGTTCCAGGAGAACAGCGGGGAGTTTCCGCACTTCCTCCGACCCGGTGCGCCGCGTGTGGCGATCGGCGGCGGATACGCAGTGGTGTTCCCGTTTCTTGGAGTCCGCGACGGGAAGCGGACGGTCGTCGGCAGTTTTCTGCGCATGGGCCCGCAGCATCCCAAGTCTGTCACTGCGGATGAGAACCGGCTCACGTTCGATATCTGGCCTGCCGGTTACGGTGACTGGCGATTGTCGCGCGGCATGACCAAGACGCATCATCTGGCATGGAGTTTCTTCGGACGAAGCCTGGCCACGGACGAAGTGGATGGCGAAGCCGTGCGCCGGGAGTTCTTCGCAGAGTACGTTCCTCAGGACCCGGTCGAGATCATTCTGGATCGGGAGTACGTTCGCCAAACAAAGCAGCTCGAAGCGGACAATCTCCTGCCGTTCCTTCCGCAGAAATATCCGAAGCTCGAAGCGAAGATCTCCACCATCGAGTTGCACGGCAAGCCTTTGCAGTCCTCGGGCATGATGGATTGGGGCGAAGCAATTTCGACGAACAACGAGGAGGATCAAGGCCACGTTTATGCCATGGAGTTTTACCGCAGCGGCACGTATGTGAACTACCTCAAGTTCGTGCAGCAGATGCTCCACAACTCGACCGTGGATGTGGTGGATTGGGATCCCGATCCGCTACGCATGGGCGGCACGCCGTATCATACGGATTACCATCAGGACGCTGTGTGCGTCACCTCACATACGTGGACGGAAGGGATGTTCGAGTACGCGTACGTAACCGGCGACCGCGAGGCGTTCCGGGCTGCCGTGGGACTGTGCGAATGGATTCTGCGCTGGATGAAAGGCAAGCCGCATCTCGTCAGCCAGGACGGACGGGAAATTGGCTGGCCGATCATCGCCCTCGTGGCCGGCTACCGGGCGACGGACGATAAACGTTACCTCGACGGTTGCTGGGAGTTGGTCGGTTTTTACAAGGAGAAGGTGGCGAAGTTCGGTGAGTTATTGAACAACGAGCCACCCGGCGCGAACTACACCGCCACGCTCTATGGCGAGTACGCCGGCTTCGAAGGGTTGCACAAGCTCTGGCAACTCACCGGCGACGAGGGACTGCGGAAGTTCGCGGTGGAGTGCATGGAACAGGCGGTTGGGCGCGGCCAAATTGACGCGACAAACCCCGTAGCCCGGGGCTGCGACATGTACACGATCTACGCCGCGTTCGATATGTCACGGGACCAGAAGTGGCTCGACCGCGCGAAGTACTTCCTGCCCGTCGTCCTCGGTCGTTCAAATTGGGACGGCTACATGTACCGGCGTATCATCCATTATCTCGGCCTGTGCCATCAGCAGGGCTGGATTGACGACAACCAAGTGGCGCTCAAGACCTGATTTGGCCAGTTCACGCCTCTCTCTTTCAGATGTCCTCCGTGGCAGCACTCCTGCTTAAGTAAGAAACCCAGACGAGGAAGGAAACCATGAACTCAAAGCGAGCGGCTGGACTGGCGAAACTCCTGGACCGGATGATGGCGGATCATTTCCCGACGCACGACTCCGCGTACCTGCAGGAAGTGCTCAAGGGCGTGCAAGATCTGTTTGCGGGACGCTATCCCGGCTACCAGGCGAGCGATACCGCGTATCACGACTTTGATCATACCTGTCAGGCCACCGAAGCCGTGGCGCGAATTCTGGACGGACACATCGGCAGTTGGGCCGAGCCGAAATGCACGGCGCGCGATTTCGAACTGGCGGTGAGCGCCGCGTTGCTTCACGACAGCGGTTACATCAAACGCATCGGCGACAACGATGGCACCGGCGCAAAGTACACCCTCACCCACGTCGAGCGCAGCGCGGACTTCGCCGCGTCGTTCCTTCCCGATTACGGCGCCGACGTCGAGGAGGTTCGATTAGTGATGGTGGCCATCCGCTGCACGGGAATCAACGTCGAGCGCACGATGTGGAGTTTCCTTAATGAACGCGAGTGGCTGCTCGGCTGTGCGTTGGGTGCGGGCGACATCCTTGGTCAGATGTCCGCACCGGACTATCCGGAACGGCTGCCGGCGCTCTACCGGGAATACCAAGAAGCCGTGGCGTACTCCAAGCCGAAGGATGGACCGCTGACCAGCTTCACGAGCGCCGAGGATATGATGCGTCGGACGCGTGACTTCTTCAAGAACTACGCCCTGCGGATGCTCTACAGCGTCTGGGGCGGCGTGCATGACTCGCTCGTGTTTCATTTCCCCAGCCGTAGGAACGAGTACATCCCGCGCATCGAGGTCAACCTGGATCGCATTGATGAAATCCTCCAAGCCAGAGCTGCAGCGGCCCAACCGAAGCCGTCCATCGGAAGTGGGTTCGCCGCGGAACTGACTAACCAGACTGCTTAGGGGTTCATCCCAGGATCCGCCGCCGCGACTGGCAATGTTTCAGGCTGCCAGCCCTCCAATCGAGATTGGTGCTGCATTGTAGGGCGTGAAGCCCTCAAGGAGATAGTGAGACAGCGTCTCTGTGTGGCGCGCAGACTGAAGTTTGCTTCGGGTGCAGTTTGCCTGCAGTCAGGTGCCTTCTAGCCTCGGACGAGTTCGCCCTTTCCCTCAACCTCAGCCACCGTCGGTACCTCTGGCTGATGCAAGGCCGGGATTGGCAGCCGAATGTGGAAGGTGGTGCCCAGGCCGGTCTCGGTGGTGAACGAGATGCTGCCGCCGTGTTCCTCGACGATCTTCTTGACGATGGCAGTGCCGAGGCCCGTGCCGTTCTTCTTGCCGTGCGTGACGAACGCCTGGAAGAGACGACTGCGAACCGCCTCGTCGATGCCGTGGCCGGTATCGGACACATCGATCTTGAACTCCTCTCCCTGCCGGTCCATTCGTACCGTGAGGACCCCGCCCGTGGGCATGGCTTCGATGGCGTTGGCGGAGAGATTGTAGATCACCCGCATCATCTTCTCCGGGTCCATCCAGACCGGTTCCTTCGTGAGCACTTCCCGCCGGGCGATGATGTTCCGTCGTTCGAGCATGGGCGAGAGCAGTTCGCCGACATTATCAATCCATCGCTGTGGCTCGACCCAGTGGCAGTTCAACCGAACCGTGCCCAGCGAAAATGCCAGGAGGTCGTTCGCCATGCCGGTAATGCGGTCCACGTTGCGGACGATGACTTCGCATCTCGCTTTCGCGAACTCGTCCTGCACCTTGAGCGACATGAGCTCCGCGGCCGCCCGAATTACGGTCATCGGGCTTTTGAAATCGTGGATGATCGAGTTGGCGACCTGGCCAACGAGCGCCATTTTTTCCTGGTGGAGGATCTGTTCGATGAACTGGGCGTTCATCGCTCGCAGCCGGTCGTTGGTGACGTTGAACAGATTCAGGATAATGCGCGGATTGATCTCAAGCAGGTGGTCCAGGTCGGGACGCCGCAAGACACGCAGCCGGGACGGTTCGCGCGCGATGGCGTGTGCCGACCGGGGTTGCGCGTCCACCATCGTCATTTCGCCGAAAAAGTCACCCGTGCCGACAGTGGTTAAGAGTTGCTGACGGCCGGAACCGATGCTCTTGCTGATCTCCACGCGGCCGGCCAGCACGGTGTACATGCAGTCGCCGTTATCTCCCTCCTGGAATACCGGTTGATCCTTCGCATAGTCTTGAATCACCCCGATCGCCGCTGCGGCTTCCCGTTCCGCGAGCGAGAGCCCGGCATAGAGCCTCCCGTCGGCGGCTCGGGTCGGATCGCGTTTTGTTGCTGATTCCATCTGAGGTACCATTCCCACGATTGCTTCTTGTATCATTCTGCGTGCCGGAGAAACCGCATGTCTATCTCTGGCCTTTCCTCCGTAACAGAGGGCATTTGTGCACTATTTTTGCTCTATCTGACGGTCATGGGGAACCCTTCCAACAATGCCACACCGGGCAAAAGGACCGCCGCGTCGAAGCGCTTCTGGTGCGGCCGCAAACAGCTCTATTTGCTGTGCCTTGGTTGGGCTGCGGCGGTGGCGGTGGCGCAGCATTGGGGACTGGCGGTGTTGGTCAAGGAGGAACTGGCCTCGATCAACTACCGGTTTCATCTGCGCGGAGCAAAGCCGCCGGCTCCCGAGATCGTCGTGCTGGCCATTGATCAACGGTCCCTCGTGGCCGACATGTTCAACGAGGAGGAATTGCGCGAGACACCGGCGCTCGCGGCCATGAAGAACTTCCCCTTCCCTCGTGACGTGTACGCTGGCGCGATCCAGCGTTTGTGCGACGCGGGCGCGCGCGTCGTTGCCATCGCCATGCTGTTCCAGTCGCCCAAGGACGAGGATCAAGTTCTACAACGCACTGTCGAGCGGTACCGGGATCGTGTGGTTCTGGCCAGCAATTTTTCGGCGGATGGCGCTCAATTGATGTTGCCCACCGCGGTCGTGCCGCGAGCCATCCCCACTGAAACGGTCGCCGGCTACGTCAACTTCTGGGCTGATGCCGACGGCTTCGTGCGCCACACACACTACCAGCGATATGCATCGGTCGAGGCGGGTGTCGAACCGTACGAGGGAGAACCGCTGCTGAAGTCGTTCGCCGCGCTGGCGGCTCAGAAATTCAAGCCGGAAACCGTCCTGCCGAACTGGGAGGAGTCCACGTTGATCAACTTCCCCGGGCCGCCCGGCACGTTCACCGTCTATCCGTTCTATCAGATTTTCTATGACAAAATCTGGCAACGGAATTTCGATAATGGCGCGGCATTCCGCGACAAGATCGTCATCATCGGTCCGGGGGGGAACTATCAACATAACGGATTTCAAACCCCGTTCGCGGATGGATTGCCGGCGGAGATGCCATCTGTCGAAGTCCACGCCGCCGCGCTGGCGACGTTGTTGCACGGAACCAGTCCCCGCGCCCTGGCCGACTGGTGGAACCCGCTGATTCTGTTTGCACTGGCCACCCTGACGGCTTCTCTCATTGCTCGCAATTCGCACCCGTGGTTCAAGCTCGCGGTCCTGATCGCTGCCGCGGCTTCGTACATCACCTGGGGTTTCCTGAGCTTCAGCTACGCGAACCTGATCGTCCCCATGGTGGCGCCGCTCTGGGTGCTGGCCGGGGCCGGCGTCCTCGGCATCGCGATGCAAGTCATCCTCGAGCGAATGGAAAAGACCCGTGTGCGCCACACGTTGGAAAAATATGTGTCCGCCCCGGTCGCAACGGAGATTCTGCGGCACAACGAGGAGTTCGAGCACAGTCTCGGCGGCGAGCGTCGCCACGTGACCATCCTGACCTCGGACGTGCGCGGGTTCACCTCGCTTTCCGAGGCGTCCGATCCGCTCGAACTGGTACAACTGCTCAACGAGTACTTCACCGTGATGGTGGAGATTGTGATGAAACACGAGGGGACGCTGGACAAGTTCATCGGGGACGCAATCCTGGCCGTCTATGGAGCGCCGTTGAGCGCGGGGCCGGAAGAGGACGCCTTGCGGGCCGTTCGCACCGCCGTCGAGATGCGCGCCGAACTGGCCAAGCTGCAGGAGCGTTGGAAGGCGCAGGGTCGGCCTCCGATCAAGATCGGCATCGGTATCAACAGCGGCGAGGTCATCGTCGGCAACATCGGCTCGCCGCGACGGATGGAATACACCGTCATCGGTGATGTCGTCAACGTGGCCTGCCGGGTGGAAAGCCTCAACAAAGACCTGGGCACGGACATTCTCATCACCGAGTCGGTGTACGAACTGGTCCGAAGGCATGTCGAAGTCGAACACATGGAGACACGCGCCGTGCGCGGACGATCCAAGAACACGGAGCTGTACTTCCTGAAAAGCGTGGGAATGGGCACCGGGCGGCCCGCCCTTGCCGCGCCGGCACCCTCTGCGATGCCGGCTGCCGCAGTGCTCTCATCGGGCTCTTGATATGCATAGCTTCTCCATCACAACGCGGGATTTCGTGCAGGGTCTGATCAGCGGCCATTTCCCCGGTCACGATTTCAGCTTTTTGGCGGAATTGTTTCACCACGTGGACGATCTGTTCGCAGGGCATTACCCCGGCTATCAGCGCAGCGACAGCGCTTATCACGATTTGCACCACACCTGTGGCGCGGCGGAGGCGACCGCCCGACTGCTCGATGGTCACCTGGTCGGCGGGTTGTCCCCGACACTGACGGCCCGCGATCTGGAACTGGCCATTGCCGCCGCGCTACTCCACGACAGCGGCTACATCAAACAGCTGGGCGACAACGAAGGGACCGGAGCCAAGTACACCCTAACTCACGTCCAGCGCAGCGCCGAGTTCGCGGTGCGGTTTCTGCCACCCTTGGGAGTGACGCCGGACGAAGTGCGGGTCGTGCAAAACGCAATCCACTGCACCGGAGTCGGCGTCTGTGTTTCGCGGTTGCCGTTCCGCACGCCTGCCGAACGGTACCTCGGTTGCGCGGTGGGCACCGGGGACATTCTCAGCCAGATGGCCGCGCCGGATTACCTCGAGCACCTGCCCCAACTGTATGCTGAATTTGCAGAGGCCGCAGCCTATGCCGGCTTGGATGGAACTGGCATAGGAAACTATCAGAACGTCGAGGACTTGATGCGTCGGACCCGCCCGTTCTACGAAGACCAGGTGCAGCGGATGCTCAACGAAGAATGGGACGGAGTGCATCGGGAGTACGAGCACCACTTCGGAGGCGCGCCCAACCCGTATCTGTCTTTGATCGAGGGCAACCTGCAGCGCATTGACCGATGGCTTGCCCAGCGAGCCGTTCCCGCCGCCTGCTAAAACCGCAGCGAGAGTCCCAGGCCGACACCCGCGGTAAATGTCTCGTAATCGAAGATGGGTGTGTCCGAGTTGCTATACACGTAGCCGACGTACCCCCGCACGGTGACGTAATCCTTGAATCGGAACAGCAGCGATGCGTTCACAGTATTGTCGTAGTCGAACCGGGAATCCTGGTAATACGACAGGCCGCGCAGGCGGTAGGCCAGTTGCAGCGTCAAGGGTTGCAACAACGCGATGTTCACTCCCGCATACCCGGCATTATTCACGGAGCTCATGTCGCTGGGAGAGGTCGGCAGCCAGTCGAACTGGTAGCCGTAGTACAGGAACACGCGTTCGTGGAGGTACTGGCCGCGACGGATGCCAAAACTCACGTCAAAGTTTTCCAGAAAGTTGTCGTCCGTTTCCCGGAGGGTGTAGCGGATCGCCTCGAATCCGCCGGAGAGAACGAACCAATCGCGCACCGGCCGTTGCAGGCTCAACCCGGCCGCCATGGCGTCGAAATCGAGGTTATTCAACGTGTCGTAGCGCAGCCATTGGTAGCGCACGTACGCCGTGGAGACGAGGTTCTTGATCAGGCGCGGCGCAAAACTCGCTCCGACGGTTTGCGAGTAGAGCGTGTCGCCCTCCGCGTTCGACGGAGTCAGCAACACGTTCGACTCGTACACGTACTGCGAGTCGCTGAAGACGCGAAACGCCTGGTAGCGCGGCTCGCGTTTCAGAACGATGATCGGACCGAGTTCGTCGCTGGTCTCGGAGGTTTCCTTCGCGGGTTGCTCTTCGGCAGGTCCGGGCAGTGGCGTGGACGGCAATCGTTCCAACTGCTCGCGCGCCGGCGCCTGCGCCCGCACGGGCACGACCGAAACACCGAGCGCAACGAACACAACCAGCAGAATCGCAATGGGGTTGGGATGGTGCATGGGTGGTCAGTCTTTACGACAGACGAACCCGCCATCCGGAACCGGCTCGCAAACAGTGCAATCTGTGCAGGGCTGGAAGCACAGGTAAAAGCCGTTCCCCACGAACTCGCACGACAGCGACTGTGTCCCCCTCGCCGCATTCACAAAACTGGGATCCTGCGGGGCTGATCCCTTTCTGCCCGTGCCGTCGTAGGTGCTGAGCACGCCCTGGGCGATTTCGGTTTGCTGCTGCTGGATCACCTCGGCGATCAGCCCGGTGCTCGGCAGGTCCCGGCTGAATCCGTTCAGCAACGTCGAACCTTGCAGCAGGGCCGCCACGTCCACATCCACGGGCTGCGGCAGATCAGGGTCGTCCTCGAACTTCACGATCATCTGTCCGGCCTTGATCTTGCGCGACTTCTTGCCGTCCGGGGTCGTCACGGTGCCGTTTCCTTCGATGAAAATCATCCGGCTGGCATGGCGCGGTTCACCGCCCGGCTTGAGCGGAGGCAGTTCCATCTCCTGCACCAGCACGGTGGTGCCCTCGATGGCCGCGGTCAACGCCGAGGAATTGATCTCGCCGCGTTTCTTCCCTTTCTCGTCCCCCGTTGCCTTCGGAACGCAGATCACCGCGATCCCGCTCTTGACCTTGTACTTGCGCGGCCGCCCATCAAACGTGAACACGCTCTTGCTGCCAATCCGGGTCACGGTCTTGTCCTGGAACTCCATCTCGGCCATCGAGCGTTCGCCCGTCCGCAACACCTCGTCGTCCTTGATCTGGTCGTTGACGCGGGCGGGGCGTTCTTCGCCCGTCACCGGCTTGTGAATGACGACATTGATCGCCTCGCTAACCTTGGCGACCTCATTGGTCGGGGCGGCTTCCTGGGCCGGCAGGGTCAACGGCGTTCCAGCCATGCCCAAACCAACCAGCAACCGAAGCAGGATTCTCATTTTGTTTTGCTGTGACATCGTAAGTTCCTTCCGGACTGTCTGCTCACGCGCAGATTGTCCGAAACCGCAAAAGTCAGTCAAGCAGTTCCACGGTGAATTCGAATGGTCGTGCACCATGGCGACCTCAGCGCTGCGTCTCGTCGAGCGGGCCGTAAGGCACGGCATTATTGCTCTCGGAGATTTCCGCCATCATGTTATCCGCGTCTGTCACCGCAATCACATACTGGCCCACGCCTCTCATTCCGCGGGGAAGTTTCACGCCATACAGGACGTACTTGGCCTGGCCGGGTTGCAGCGTGCCCACCTTCACTTGTTTAATCATCACATCGCCGGCATCGAGCACGGCATCGGCGGACCGGTAGAACCGCACGACGCTCTGCACCGAAGGTTCGGTCCCCGCGTTGACCACCTCGCATGCGCTCAGAATCAAGCAGCGTGACCGAGCCCCGGTCTTCTTGCACGTGCTGATCGCCGCAATCCAGTCCGTGGTGAGGTCCGGGCCGGAGACCGGCGAGTTCACCGTGGTAAACGTCTGAGCTGCATTGTTGCCCGGCACGGGGTCGAACTCGGCGGCTGCGACGACGGCAACGTTTGTCAGCAGAGCGTGCGAGGTGACGGTGGCTTGAATCGTAAGCGTGGCGGTCGCGTCAGCCGCGATGCTGCCAAAGTGGCAGGTAACCGTGTCGCCTGTCACCGACCATGTTCCTTGGCTCGTGGAAGCAGAGACGAAGGTCGTGGCGGACGGGAGCTTGTTCGTCACGGTCACGCCCGTTGCCGTCGAAGGTCCGCTGTTCGTCGCGGTGATCGTGTACGTGATGGTGTTGCCGACTGAGATTGGGTCGGGCGAATCCGCGACCAGCCCCGCGAGATCCGCCGATGGAAGGACAGTCGTGGCGACACTGCTGGCGTTGTTCGACGCGACGGGATCGGTTTGGGCCGCGCTGATGGAGGCGGTGTTGGTGAGCACACCGTGGCTGGTCGGCGCAATCACGATACTGACAGTCGCCACGGCACCGCTGCTCAAGTTGCCGAGGCTGCACGTCACGATCCCTGCGCTGTTCGTGCAACTCCCTTGGCTTGAGGATGCCGACACGAAATTGGCGGACGCCGGTAAGGCATTAGTAAGATTCACCGCAGTCGCAGTTGAAGGCCCACGGTTCGTGACGGTCAGGGTGTAGGTGATGTTGTTCCCGACATGGACCGGATCTGGCGCATCGGCGGCGTTGATGGACAAATCGGCAGCCGCGTTCACGGTGATGGCGATGCTCGCGCTGTTGTTCGCCGAGGCCGGATCGAACTCGGTGCCGCTCACGCTGGCAACGTTGGTGATGCTGCCCGTCGCGTGCGGCTGCACGACGATGATCGCCGTGGCAACAGCGCCGCTGGTGAGAGAACCGAAGTTGCAGGTGACCGTGCCGGCTGCCTGGCTGACGCTGCCTTGTGAACTGGTCGCGGAAACGAACGTGACGCCAGCCGGCAACGTGTCCGTAACCGTCACGGCGGTCGCGTCGGACGGGCCCGCGTTGGTGACCGTGAGGGTGTACGTCACATTGCTGCCGACGAGGACCGGGTCAGGCGAAGCTGATTTCCCGAGCACCAGGTCCGTGACCGCGCCGACGGCCGTGATCGCTTGCGCAGTATTGTTCGCCGAGGCGGGATCGGCCTCGTTTGCGGAGAGGTTGACGACGTTGGTGATACCGCCCGGGCTTGCCGGGGTCACGACCAGCGAAAGCGCGACGACCTCGCCGTTGGTTAGCGCGCCGAGATTGAACGTGACGATGCCACCCGCCTGCGAAGCGGTACCGTGCGGATTGTTCGCCGAGACGAACGCCACCCCTGCCGGCAATGTGTCGGTGAGCACAACGCCGGTGGCGGTGCTCGGACCGAAGTTCGTGACCGTGATCGAGTAAGTAAGATTGCTGCCGACGCGGACCGGATCGGGCGAATCGGACTTCCCGACGCCCAAATCGGCGGAGGGGTTCACGGTGATGATGGCGTTGGCGGAATTATTCGCAGTGATCAGATCGGTTTCCGCAGCGGAGATGGACGCGGTGTTGGTGATCGCGCCCGTCGCGGTCGGTGACACTTGCAGAGTCAGCACAGCAGTGCCGCCATTGGTGATTGCTCCGACGTTGAACGTGACTGTGCCCGCCGCGAACGACGAACTGCCTTGCGAAGCATTGGCCGAGACGAACGACAGACCCGCCGGCAATGGATCGGTCACGGTCACCGCAGTCGCGGTGCTCGGGCCACGATTGGTCACGGTCATCGTGTAGGTCACACTTCCGCTGACGAACACGGTCGAGGTCGAGGCATTCTTCGTGAGCGTCACGTCCGCTACTGGATTCACGGTGGTGATCGCTTTCGCAGCGTCGTTCGCCGTTACCGTGTCGCTAACCGATGACGTGACGCTGGCGGTATTGGTGATTGTGCCTGCGGCGGTGGGTGTGACAACAACGGTGACGGTGGCGATGCCGCCATTGGTCAACGAACCAAGGTTGGCGGTGACAGTTCCCGCCGCTTGCGAAACGCTGCCTTGGGAACTGGCGGCGGAGACGAAGCTGACGCCCGCTGGCAACGGATCGCTGACGGTGACGCTGGTGGCCGTGCTCGGGCCGAGGTTGGTAACAGTGATCGAGTAAGTGACATTGCTGCCGATGAGGATGGGATCAGCCGAGTCGGCCTTCGAGAGCGTCAGATCGGCGACCGGGTTAACCGTCGTGGTCGCAGCGGCGCTGTTGTTGGCAGGGACCGGGTCGGTCTCGCTGGAGGTAACGCTTGTGGTGTTGGTGATGGCGCCTGCTGCCGTTGGCGTAACGACCACGCTGAGTGTGGCAACGCCACCGTTGGTGAGCGTGCCCAGCGTTGCGGTCACCACGCCACCGGCCTCGGACGCGGTACCCTGCGAGGTTGTGTTGGTCACGAACGTGACACCCGCCGGCAACGGATCGCTGACCGTGACGCTCGTGGCGGTGCTTGGACCGAGGTTGGTAACGATGATGGTATAAGTCAGATTGCTGCCGACGAGAATCGGGTCGGCTGAGTCGGTCTTGCTCACGCTCAGGTTGGCAACCGGGCTGACCGTCGTGGTCGCACCGGCGCTGTTGTTGGCAGGGACCGGGTCGGTTTCGCTGGCGGTCACGCTCGTGGTGTTGGTGATCGTTCCCGCCGCAGTCGGAGTCACCACGAGGGTCACGGTCGCGTATCCGCCGTTGGTTACCGAGCCGAGGTTGGCGGTGACAATGCCGCCGGATTCCGACGCCCCGCCTTGCGAAGTGACAGCCGAAACGAACGTGACACCGGCCGGCAACGGATCGCTGACCGTGACGCTCGTGGCGGTGCTTGGGCCGAAGTTTGTGACGCTGATCGAGTATGTCAGGTTGCTGCCGACTGGGATGGGATCGGCCGAGTGCGCCTTTCCGATTGCCACGTCGGCGAGCGGGTTGATGGTAGTCGCGGCCGAGGCACTGTTGTTCGCGGTGTCCGAGTCGGGTGTGGCAGAAGTCACCGACGCCGTGTTTGTTACGCCGGTTGCGGTGGTGGGCGTCACCACGATGGTGACCGTCGCTACAACGCCGCTCGAAAGCGATCCGAAATTCGCCGTAACGATTCCGCCGCTTTCCGACGCGCTCCCCTGGCTGCTTGCGACCGACACGAATGATACCGATGCCGGCAACGCATCGGTCACGGTGACCGCGGTGGCCGGGCTGGGTCCGAGGTTGGTGACGGAAATGACGTAGATCAGGTTGCTGCCGACCAGGATCGGGTCCACCGAATCGGTCTTGCTGATGCCAAGATCGGCTGCTGCGCCGACTGCGGAGATCACAGAAGCGCTGTTGTTTACGGGACTCGGATCTGTTTGGTTTGCGGTGACGCTGGCCGTGTTGGTAAGCGTCCCGGGCATGGTGGGCGTGACGACGATGGTCACTGTGCCGCCAGCGCCATTGGCCAACGCACCGAGCTGAGCGGTCACAGTGCCGCCTGATTCCATCGTGCTCCCCTGGGAACTGTTCGCCGAAACAAAACTCACGCCCGCCGGCAACGAATCCGTCACGGTGACGCCGGTCGCAGAACTCGGGCCGAGATTCGTGACGGTGATGGTGTAGGTCAGATTGCTGTTCACCGGCACCGGATCCGGCAAGCCGGCCTTGGTGATGGCGAGATCCACAGACGGATCCACAACGGTGGTCTGCGTGGCGCTGTTGTTGCCTGTGCTCGGATCCGTCTCGCTTGCCGCCACGCTGGCCGCGTTGGTGAGCGTGCCCGACGCGGTGGGCGTGACGACGATGCTGATGGTGGCGATGCCGCCGTTTGTCAACGAACCGAGGTTGGCAGTGACGGTCCCACCTGCCTCGGAGACGCTGCCTTGGGAACTGACCGCCGAGACGTACGTCACGCTCGCCGGCAAGGGATCGCTGACACTGACGCTGGTGGCTGTACTCGGTCCCAAGTTCGTGACCGTAATCGAGTAAGTCAGGTTGCTGCCAACCAAAATTGGATCAACCGAACCCGTCTTGGCGATGGTGAGATCGGCGACGGCACCGACAACGGTCACCGCGGAAAAGCTGTTGTTCCCGGCAACTGGATCGGTTTCGTTCGCCGTGACGCTAGCGGTGTTGGTGATCGTGCCCACGGAGATGGGTGTGACCACGATTGTAACGGTGGCCGTGCCGCCGTTGGTCAGCGAACCAAGGTTGGCGGTGACTGTGCCGCCCGATTCCGAGGCGCTGCCCTGCGAACCGATCGCCGAAACAAAGCTGACGCCGGCAGGCAGCGTATCCGTTACGCTGACGCCGGTGGCGGTGCTTGGGCCGGAATTGGTGACTGCGATGGTGTAGGTGAGATTGCTGCCCACCGGGATTGAAGCTGCCGATGCGCTCTTTCCGAGGCCGATGTTGGCCGCCGGATTCACCGTGCTGATCGCCTGGGCGACGTTGTTGGTCGTGGTCGCCTCCGTGCCTGCCCCGGCGACCTCCGCGCGGTTGGTGATGATGCCTGCGACCGTGGGCGTGACGACGATGACAATGCCGGTGGTGGCGCCGTTGGTGAGAGTGCCGAGGTTGCAGACGACGATCCCGCCCGACTCCGAGCAGCTTCCCTGGTCGGGCGTGGCGGAGACAAACGTCGCGCCGTCCGGCAATGTGTTCGTCAATGTGACGCCCGCGGCAGTGGAGGGACCGCTGTTGGCGACCACGACAAAATTCGTCAACGAGCCACCAATGAGCACAGGCTCGGGCGCGGCGGTGTCGGTGACGGACAAATCCATGGTGCCGGTGACCGTGGTGGTCTGCGTAGCCAGATTGTTGCTCGCGTTGGGGTCGCTCTCGACTGCGGCAACGCGAGCCGTGTTGGTGACGACGCCCGCCGCGAGCGGGGTGACAACGATGGCAACCATGGCAGTCGAACCATTGAGGAGGCTTCCGAGATTGCACGTGACGATTCCAGCGCTGTTCGTGCAAGTGCCCTGGCTGGGCGTGGCGGAGTTGAACGTGGCCCCGCCGGGGAGCGTGTTGGTCAGGGTAACTCCCGTGGCCGTGGCACCGCCGTGGTTCACGATGGAGAGGGTGTTCGTGAGGAGACCGCCGACCGCGATTGGATCGGGTTCGTCCACACCGGTCACGCTCAGATCGGCCGAACCGGTGACGGGCGTCAAGAGAAGGGTGGCATTGTTTGCCGGGAGCGGATCGGACTGGTTGGCGGTGACGTTGACGACATTGGTGGCGGTGCCTGCTTGTGACACCGAAATCACAATCGCCACAGCCTTCGCGCTCAAGGCAGCAACGCATCCAAAGTCGCAGATGATCTTGTCACCGGTGTTGGTGCATGTCCCTCCTGAGGGTGTGACGGAGACCACGGAGACATTCGCGGGTAATACGTTAGTGAACATCGTGGAGGTGGCGTCGTCGGGACCCTTATTGGTCACCACGTACGTGAACAAAGCTGGGATACCGGCGGTCATCGAACTGGCAAAGTCGCGTTGCAACAACAGGTCCGCCACCGCCGGCGCGTTGACCGGGGCGCAGAGCGAGAACTCGGACGTGTTGCCGAGTGGATCGCTTGCGGTCGCGGTCACAACCATTCCCGTGGAGACCGCGGTGGCAAGACGGAGGGTGAAGCCCGCGTGGCCGCTTCCGTCCGTCATGACGTCGTGCGTGCCAAGGAATGTTTGTCCTTCGCCAAAACCGGAGGGATCGCACGCGTCGTTGGCGAAAAACTCGAGCGTGTAGTTGGTGCCGCCGCCGGAGGATGTGTTGAGCGTGCCCTGGATCAGCGTGCTGCATGCACTGCGGACGTTGGTCAGCACGGGATAATTTTGCAGGTTGTTGGCACCCGTGTCGGCGTCACCGGTGTCGTTGGTGGTCACGCCGTCGGCGTGGAGGTCAATGCCGAGACTGGAATTCGAGTAGATGGAGTTGCCGAGGATCGCGTTCTCGACGGCGTTGGTGATGGAGATGCCCGCGCCAGCGTTGAACGCGATGATGTTCCCATCGTTCGTGGTCATTCCGCCCACCAGGTTCATGGGCGCAGAGAGGATGTTGATGCCCGCTCCTCCGTTGCCGAGCCCGGCGGTACCGTTCACATCCGTGCCGATGAAATTGCCCTGGATCACATTGTCGAGCGCAGACGAGCCAAGGATCGTGATGCCGGACATTCCGTTGCCGGAAATCAGGTTGCCGTCGCCGTCCGTGCTGCCGCCGATCAGGTTGGTGCCGGTGCCGGCAATCAAGATGCCGTGGCTTTGGTTGGACAGTGCCAGCGTCCCGGAGACATCAGTGCCGATGAAATTGGCCTGCACGATGTTGTTGCCGGCGTTGGTCAGCCTGAGTCCGACTTGCGCGAACCGGTTGATTACCAACCCGAGCACCGTGCTGCCGCCGCCGGCGATCACAAGACCATCGGCGCTGGTGCCGGCGCTGGCGCCATTGATCTCAACGAGGGGCGTCCCGCTGTAGCCCGGCTGCGTCGTTCCATCAATGACCACCGGTTCCGTGATCGCCGGCAATGGGCTGGCAGGCTGAATGGTGTACGAAGGTCCGGGGAGGGCGAATTCGATTCGGTCTGACCCTGGGTTGGCGTTGGCGTCGAGAATCGCCTGTCGCAGCGAGCCGGCGCCGCTGTCGGCGGTGGTGGAAACCGTGTAGGTGGCCGCGCCGAGCGGGCATACTTCCACGCTCAGAGCGACAAGCGCACTGGCCAGTGGTAGCCTGAATCGCATAAGCATGGGTTAACAGCACAGTGGGTGTGGACGAGAGAAGCGTCCCAGGGCTTCTCAAAGGCACACACACTGCATAACTGCTTGTGGCTGCAACTCGTGTGCCGCCAAGAAGCGCGCGAGGTACGTGACTCTCTGTTATCCGGATGTCTCGCCGTGGAGGGTCGAAGTTACAAGGCTTGGAGCGCTCAGCGGGGTTCGGGGTACTGCATCGAATCGAGCCATCCCTTTTCTGCGAAGGACTGCAGGCAGCCCATCCAGGAGATATGGTTGCCGGCGGCGAAACCGCATTCGGGAGCGTGGTAACGATTTTGCACCGTCAACAGTCCCCCACCCTTGTGGATTTGGTACAGTCGAAATGCGGCGCGCAGGTACCGCTCATTGCCGCTGAGTTTGTAGCCGATGTTCAGCGCCTCGGGCAGGTGCGCCTGCACATACGCAATCGCTCCCGCTTCCGGGTTGCGCCAGTACTCGAACAGCCCGATCTCGTCGCGGCGATCCTTCATCATCCAGTCGAGGAGATCGAGGATGAACTTCTGCGTTTCCTTGTCCCGATGAAATTCACGCGAGCGATTGAATCCGATAATGGCGATGCCGATGGTGAACGTCGCATCGGTCGGGAAAAACTTCTGCCAGCCCTGCTCGAGGTTGAAGTCCACGACGCGGCGGATGCCGTCCAGGTAGCGCTGCTCGCGCGTCAGATCATGGATCGCCGACAACGCGATCAGCGTCCAACCGACCTCCCGCGCCGTCCCCTGCACGACATGGAAGCGTTCGCGGATGTACTTGAGATAGAAATCGCCGACGCGTCTCGCGACGTGCAGTGCATATCGGTCGCCCGTGAGTTGATAGTAGAGCGTCAAGCCCTCGGCCCACATGTGACTCGGATACGCCGAGCCCGAGGTGTGATCCACGCAATGATGCGGGATGCCGCCTTCCTTCCACGGATCGTTCGAGACAGCGACAAAGTCCGTGTACATCATGTGCTCGGCGGAGGCCCGGCAGTGTCGCAGGATGTTGGCAAAACCGGTCCGCGCGTACTCCTTGGCGGCCACCGCGACGAAATCGTACTCGAGATTGCGCGCCGTGCCCTTGATGCCGGGAAAAATGGAACCGCCGCCTTTGCCGGCAGCGACCTGATCGCCCCAGTGGAACGTGCCCGGCGTCCAGTTGAAGCTGAAGGAGTCGCGAAACTCGAACTCGGTCTTGGGAAATCTCCTGGGATTGTAGCGGAACGGAATGCGCCAGCCGGCCGTGCGATACACAGCGGGGTCGAGCCGCACGATGGGCTGACGCAGCCAGGATTGCCCTTCGTTTTCGAAATCGGCTGCCGTTGCGTTGGCAGGGAGTCGCGCGAGAAAGATTCGCTGAAAAATCGCCATGCCCTGCCGCCATTCGAGCGCAGGCGAACTCGCGGGATGCAACTCGACGATGACTTTTCTTCCTTCAATGCGCCACGCCTTCGGCTGACGCTCCGCTGCATCGGGGATTGCCAAGGCCCAGCCGGCCTCGTCGTCGGCCACGCCCACCCACGGTTGAACGGAGCAGAGGTAGGCCCCGCGTTCGTAGGGTGGATACTTCGATTCCACCTCGCCGAGTTGGGCTGGATCGGTCACGTGGATGCCCTCGTGGTCGGCGCGGACACTGAACGCGTTGTTCCGTTCAACCAGCCGGGGATGTCCCCAGGCCGTGAAGCACGACTGACGAACACAGTAGCGAAGCCGGCCCCGCCCCGGCAGATCAAACTCCAGCCGCACACCGCGCACGTTGAGGGTGTCGTCCTTGCCGTAATTGATCAGCCGTACTTCGAGTTCGATTCCCGGATGCCAACCGAATGATTTGCGCACCAGCGCGCCGCGGAACAGCGGCTTCTGTCTCCCTTTCGCGAGGCAGACCGCTTCTTCATCCTCCCGGTAGCCGTCCCCACTCTTCGTGCTCGGGAACGCAACCGTTTGCCGAAGTCTCGCGCCATTTCCGACCCGGACCGAAATGGTGAAGCGGCTTGGCTGATGCAGGAAGAGCGGCTTGGTTTTGGTCGCAGCGGTCTTGTGTGCTCGAAACAAGTCGAAGCGGCACTTCCTCCCGCGCGCGATGCTGAACGGAAACCAGAGCTCCCACACGCGCACCGAGCCATCGGGCCATTGTACAAGCGGGCGGTTGAAAAGCGGAACCGCTTGCCGTTTCTCGTCGCGCAACTCGAGCGCTTCATCAGCCTGACAAACCCCGGCTGGGAGCGGAATGGAGACGCGCACCGGGAAGCTCCGGTACTGCGAGGCGCCGTCCATCTCCGCATAGCCATGGTTGGATTCGACCTCGAAAGAAACAAGGAGACTGCGTTTGGAACTCATCGTGATCTGGGTCTGATAGCAGCGGCGACTGGGCCGCCTGGGTTCGATGCTTCCTCTAGCTCGCTCTCGTTCCCTTCGTCCATGCTGACTTCACCTTCACGCCCTCGCCGGGAATGAGGAACGGCGGGTTTTCGTAACACGGTGTCTCGCCTTCGACGCGCCAGAAGAGGGTGCGGCGATTCGGTCCTTCGAGCACACTGGCCTCGGAGGTCAGTGTCCAGTTGGTGATCGTGTCGCTGGGATGACCCTTTTCGCCTGCAAGACAGATGCGCTCGGGGAATGGCACCGAATGGTCGGTGACGATGGCCGCCATGTCGTCGAGCGTTGCCCCTTTGGCGTTGGCTTCCTTTGTCAGCTTCAGCAAACGCTCGTAACGGGCGTCGCACCCTTTCCAATATACCCAGTCCGGCGCCGTCTCGTCCCAATCGCGCAGCTTGAGCGAGAGACGGCTGCGTTCCTCCTTGAACTTCTTCATCTCGGGAATCAGGTACGAGCACGCGGTCACGGCTGCGGTGCCGTCGTCCGACCACCGCCAGCCGACCCGGCAATTGGATTTCTCGAACGCGACGGCGGTTTGTTCCTCGTCCACCAGGAAACCGTTCTGCGGCCCCCAAAATTCCTTGTAGCGTTCCAGGAACGGGACGATGTCCTTCACGCGGTTGCAGTCTTCGGGCATGATGGCCCAGGGGTTGATGGGGAAAATATCGGTCGGCTCTTCGTCGCAGAGCACGGCGCTGGAAACACCGTCGCGCAGGAGGCGTCGCTTGCCATCGGGGCCGGTCTTGGGTGGTTGAAAATCCTCGAGACCCGGTCGGCGGATATCGTCGAGGTTACGACCGTAGAGCGGACCGCCTTCCCGGCTGTGCGGGATATAAACGCCGGTGCAGTGATTGGCCCGGATGCCCTTGCCGACGAAGCGGGTGTTCAGCCGCCGGCTGCAATAGAAAAACCAGGTGTAATGAAATGCCAGCTCGCGAGGCCCGGCGCCGCTGCCGTCGAGAAAACCTTTCCGCTCGGCGACCAGCAGGTCGGCCAGGCCTTTTGTTTCGGGATATTTCGTCGGGCTCGGCGGACTCTGCATCCGTTCGCGGTCCAACTTGGCGCATTCATCCCAGTAGTCCAGATGCGCGGAGGCGGGGTAGCTGATTCGCGCCCACCGTTCGGTCGCTTCCATCCACTGTTTCAGGGTGGGTTTGGCTGTTTTACCCGCCGCGAGACCGCGGTTATAGGCATCGGTGGTGGCGCTCATGGGACGGAAAGTGGTTAATAGTTATGGTGATTCGTTAATCGGGCTTGACGATTCCGTCAAGCGACCGCTCGGGCTCAACTACGAACCGTCAACGAATAACCAATAGCGATTTAGTCACTGCGACTCTTGCGCCCCGTTGGCGCGGAGGAATTCGATCACGGCTCGCTTCTCGGCTTCGATGGCGCGCTGGAGGGGAGTCTTGCCCTTCTTGTTCTTGGGGTTCACGTCGGCCTTCGCCTCCACGAGAACCTGCAACACTTCTGTGTTCCCCTGCAAGCAGGCCAGGAAGAGCGGGGTTTGGTCATACACATCCTTCGCTTCGAGGTTCGCGCCCTTTTCGATCAGATATCGGACCACCTCGATGCGTCCCCGGTCGGCGGCGATGTGAAGCGGCGTCCAGTTCAAGTTTCCACCGGCAGGATGCCGTTGCTCGACCTTGGCGTTGATGTCGGCCTTGTAAGTGAGAAGCAACTCGAGGATCTCCTTATTGCCGCCATAGGCAGCGTGGTGAATCGGCTGCCAGCCGTTGTTGTCTCTCGAGTTTGCGAGTTCCGGTCGCCCGGTGAGGATGGTCTTGACCTTCTCGAGTTCGCCCAGCGCGGCGGCGTTGTGGATTTCCCCGGCGCGCGTCGACCCAACCCATGCGAACGCAGCCAGCGCGAAGATCATTGTGATTCTACAAGTGCTCATCCTACGTTCTTTCTACCAGAGGCAGACGAGACCGGCAACCGAATATTCACGGCAGGGAAGCACAAGAGCGGCCTTGATCATGGCCACCGTTGTAGTGGCGCCCGTCCTCGGTCGCCGGGGGCGTGTGCCGCAACGCAAGCCGCCGGGGACCGCGGCCTCTCCAACCGGTTCCCAGCCGCGACAGCGTCCACTTGTGCTCGCGTGCACGTTGTGATTGCGGAACGTTCCGGGGTCGCTATAGTGGACGGCAGCGATGATCCAGGAAGATTGGGATATTCAAGCGCGGGCGCACGACTGTCAGGCGTGTTCGACGGAGTTCCCCGACAAGGCGACCTATCACACGATCCTCTCGTTCACCCCTGGAGGCTACCAACGCATGGACGTCTGCCAGACCTGTTGGGATTCACAATACAGCCATGGTAGCATGGACCGCAAAGGGGCGTTTTCACACTGGCGCGGCAAGTACAAGGCACCGCCCCCACCCCAACCCGAGCCAATTCAGAAGGAAACCGCGGAGACGCTTCTGCGCAAGCTCATCGAGTCGAAGGATCCCGCCCACGCACACGCGCGGTACATTCTCGGTGTGATGCTCGAACGCAAACGCATCCTTAAACACCGTGACACCACCGAACACGACGGTCAGAAAATTCTTGTGTACGAGCACGCCAAGACGGCGGAGACGTTGTTGATTCCCGATCCCGGGCTGAACCTCGACCAGATCGAACTCGTGCAAAAGCAGGTGTTCGAGTTACTGAATCCACCGAAGCCAGCCGAACCGTCTCCTGCGCCAGCGCCAGCCACCACGGAGAGCGCGCCGGTCGAGTCGGCTACTTGAGCGTGCCGAGGCAATACCCCTCGTCCACGAGCGTGCGCTCAGGTTCGTCGCCGGCATAAACCCACACCATGGCCATCGGTTCGTTGCCTTCGTTGAGAAACCGATGCGGCAGAGCCGTCGGCACCATCACCGTGTCGCAGCCGCCGACCGAATAGGATCGACCGGCGACACGGCACGTGGCGCGTCCTTTCACGATGGTGATGGACTCGTCGTACTTGTGCGTGTGACACGGCAAGCCCGTTCCCGGCTGGAACTCGCCGTAGCCGCCGCAGATTCCTTTCGACCCGAAGCGCCCCGCAAACAGGTCTCGGAACTTGGTGCCGTCCGCGAGCGGATACGTTTCGGCCCTGTCGAATCGGGCGATGTACTCCGGTTCGCCCTTCCGCGGCATGCCGAGTCCGCGTTCCTCGATGTCGAACTTCGTGTCCACGAACGTGCGTCGCGGCTCCGCGGTGGCAAACGCGTAGTGCAACACCAACTCCGTTGCCGCCGATGCGTTGGCCGACCCGTGCGCCACCCCGGCAGGGACATGAATGCAATCAAGTGCGCGCAGCCGGTAGCGGCGTCCTTCCACCGTGACCACACCCTCGCCATCCAGGATCGTGAGCGCCTCGCTGAACTTGTGGGTGTGAACGGGGAACTCCGCGCCCGGCTCGAAGCTCGCCATGCCCGTGGTGAGGTTGTGCGCGCCCGTGTGTCCCGAGCAGAACTCGCG
>CAZOTB010000045.1:0-25952 GCA_964582645.1 uncultured Verrucomicrobiota bacterium
CACACTCGCATCGGGCGTCTCCAGTTCACAGCGCAGAATTTGTACGGTACCCCCCCCCCTATTATTGCAAGAACTATTTTCGGCAAGCCGGGCAACCTACCAACCCGCATCTGTTACCAAATCGGAGGGGCATCGGGAACAGGAAGGGAGGCGATCATCCGGTAGACCTTCGCGACTTTGCTCGGTATGCACGCGGACTGAGTTTGTGGCGTTGCCGGAACATCTTGGAGAAATTCTCCATGTTCGCGATGCCCACCGAGCGCGCGATCTGAAGGATCGGTTTGTCGGTCGTGCTTAAGAGATTTCTCGCCGCTTCGAGCCGGTAGGCGTTCAGGTAATCGCTCGGCGTGAATCCCGTCTCGCGATGGAACAAGCGGGCGAAATGATACCGGCTCAACCCGATCTCGGCGGCCAAGCCCTTGACTGTCTTTGGCTGCATGTAGTACCGGGCGATCATCGCCAGCGCGATGCGCGTCGGTTCGGACAATCGCGCCGGGTCAATTCCCGAATCGGGCAACGGCAACGCCTCGACCCGGCTGGCAAACAACTCGGTCAACATCGCCGCCAGCAACGCCGAAGCGCGCGGCTCATAATCGGCGGGTTGACGGGCGGTGAGTTGGATCAGGTCGCGGAAGATCGCTTCCAGCGCCTTGCCATCGAGACCGCGGAAGACCGGATCGAGGTCGGCGTTCAATTCGCGGCTGATGTGTGGCATCAACGCGCCATCGAGGTGCATCCAGAGAACCTGCGTCGGCTTCGGTCCCTCGTTGCCGTATTCCACCGGCTCCGTCAGATCGAGCAGGCAACATTCGCCCGCGCGCACCAGATGCGTCTTGCCCCGGACTCGGTGCCAAAATTCCCCGCGCAGGACGAAGTGGAGGAGAAAGCCCTTCTCATCGCGGTGGCTGTGGCGGAAGCCGGGACGCGGTCGTGCTTCGCCGATGGCGCGCAAATAGTAGAACAACCGCCGCGCCCGTTCGGTCGGGTAGTTGTGGTGCTCGTACCCCGTCCGTTCCCGTCCGTATCGCCAGAACGGTCCGGGAAGCGCGGTCGTCAGTCGCTTCATTTGGGTTGTTGCCACGACGCGGCACATTAGAGCGGTTCCGACTCCGCACTGCAAGGACGGGCGAACGCAAGCGCAGCACACACTGACAGATTCCCGGCACTCATTTGGAGTGGGAAACACCGCAACCTGTCTTAAGCTGGGTTGCTCTGATATGGACTCGAAAACCATTTCCCTGTTGTCGCTCAAGAACCCTGAATGGACTTCTGCATCGCGCATCGTGACGGCAAGCCTGCCGGTGCCGATGAATGGACCGATGCCGGCAGCGATCACAGACATGGCCACGCAGACGCAAGATGTCGCTTGGTGGCCGGATTCGCAGAGCGGACGAAAGCGAGCGCCGCGGCGCCGGCTGATGTTTGGCTTGAGCGACGAGAAGTTGCCCCGGTCGTTTCGACTCGGAATGCCCGGCTCGCTTCCGCGCGGATTGTCCGAATTGAATGCCGGGGTGCGCGTGGTGGACGAGAACCTGAAGTGCCTGCTGCCGTATCAGGTCGGTGAAGTGGTGTTTCGCTGGAAGAACCGTTCGCTCGGGCTGCGCCTCGGGATTCGATGGCGCGACGAGTTTCATTGGTGGCAATGGCTGCGGATCGAGGAACTCTGGTTGGGGCCACTCGTCAAAGCGGTTCGGATCGGCGGCTACATCGAAGTGGACCCGGCGCGCGAGGAAGAATTCCAAGACCCGCGCTCGTTCTATGGAACGCCGCGGTTGCACCGGCACGACTGGGTGTTTGGCGAGGTGTTTGCGCTCTGCTTTGCGAACGGAGTCGTCCAAATCACGGCACGGCACATCAACAATCACCGCTTTGACGAAGGCCGGGAACTGCAGCATGTGGTGCCGTTTCTGGCGTTCACGCCCGATAAACGGACCCGGCTCAATGAAACGCTGGATGGATCACGCACGCAGTTCTCGGTCGGCTCGGCCTCATTGAATTTGGAGGACGCGGCGCCGCTGGTGAGCGTCGAGCATCCCGTTAAGCTGCGCAGTGAAAAAGAGCTGATTCTCTATCAGCCGTACGAAGGCGTGGAAGTTGGGTGGGTTCATAGCAACGCGTACCGCGTCCAATCGTTTGAGGAGCGGATGCCCAAGGGCGTGGCGCGTACCGTGCGATTCCATTTCTCGCTCAGTGACGTCGCGCCGGTCGTGAGCCGGCTGGTCGTGCCCGAGTGGTGGTATGCGCTCGCAGGCGATCTCTGGCCGGACGGCGTGCTCCCGGTTCACGATGACTGGACTCCGCGAATCGAACGCACCTACGAGGTCAACACGACGGACCACCGGGGCCGCTTCGATGAATCCGTGCTCGGCTGGTTCTGGGAAGGCGAGGTGCCATACGCCCAGCTCCTGCATTTTTATCGCTCGGGCAAGGTCGAGCATTGGCGACGCGCCATTCGCGATGCGTATCACATCGCGGACATCGCGTTCGATCACTCGACCGAAACGATGCGGATGCACGACTCCCACTTCAACGGCCATATCGCGCCGCCGTTGTTTCGCACGGTGGGAATGACCTTCGGCTATCTCGAAACCGGCGACCCCTACCTGCTCGATTGTTCCGAAGCGGCGGCGTTGCATTGGTACTCGATGGATCGTCTCAACTGGCCGCGTTACGCCTACGGCCGGGACGGTTCGAGCATCCGCAGCCTGATCTTCCTCTGGGACTACACCGGCAAGGAGGCCTACCGGACGATGGCGCGTGAGGCTCTCGGCAGGCTGATTCAGACGCAGGATCGAGACGGTTCGTATCCCGACCAAGGCGGAACCACCGGCCTCCACGCGATGGGTCAGGTCGTACGCAAACCGTGGATGGCGAACATGGCGACCGATCCGATCCTCGATTATCTCCTGCGCAATCCCGACGACGAAGCGCTCTGGCGGGCAGTGGAGAAGACCGGCGCCTACATCTTCGGCGCCTTCCAACGCGGGCAGAAGGGGGATTATTGGCCGTACCAGACTGCGTACGGTGGAGGCAATTGGGATCCGTGGATTGCGATGCGAGAGCCCAGCGGAAAACTTCCCACCAAGCGGAACCTGGCGCACGGGCACAAAGCCCGGCTCTTGAGCATCCTTTCGCGGCACAAGAATGATCCGAAGTATTTCGAGACGTGGCTTCGATTCTATGAGCGTCATTGGGCCAAAGGAAAGCCCGGGGCCGATGCCACGACCTGCATCCGCTCGCTCCAGCATCTGCCGTTCGCGCAGGCCCATCGCTGGAACGCGCGCTGGGGGGATGGGGTCGTTAAGCTCGACCCGCTTCCTGCATCGCACGGCCGCAGATCGCGCGTGACGCTGATCACCCCGGCAGGAAAACTGAGGCTCCAACTCCGATGCGTCGCCGGCAAGTGGACCGTTGTCAAGGAGGACGGAGCGAAGGTGCGGGTCATCCTGAAGAGCGACCCGTGCCCGTTCTGAAATGAGCAGTTTAGATGAAACTCTCCAACGGACTTCTCAGCATCGGGTTTGACCCGAAGACCGGCAGTGTCCGGCAGATCACGGACTGCAAGAGCAACCGACACTGGCTGAACGATCCGCGCGGTCATCGCCTGGCCAAACTGATCGTGCCGACACCGGAACACGTGTCCCGGCCGCTGTTGTCCCATGAGGCGGGGCCGCCGTCCATGACACGACGCGGCGACGAGTTGGAGATTGCTTTTCCCGAACTGCGCTACCGGAGCGCCAAGACCGGTGTCTTTCTCACTGTGCGCGTAAGAGCACCGGCGGGGAGTTCCGAAGCCTTCTTCACGGCGGAAATCCGCAATGAAAGCCCTTATCGCGTCCATGAGCTGTGGTTTCCATGGTTGGGCGGCCGGAGTGGTAAGCCGGGAAAGACGCGCGATGTCATTACCACCAGCAAGCGGATCGAACCGGACATCTACGCTCGGCTGTTCGAGGCCGGTGCCCTGACGCACAGCTTCGGGCACCATCATCTCCGGATCGCCTATGAACCGCTGCACCTGTTGCCGATGATGGACCTGAGTGCAGGCGGTGCCGGATTGTCCTACATCAAGTACGAACGCCGTCCCTCACCCCACATCCTGGTTTTCGAAAACGCGATCTTCACGCGCGAGGAGCCATGCCTGACCTGGACGTGGGCGACCGGCGTCTTCGTCGAGCCGGGGCAGACCTGGACGAGCTGCGAGTTCGGCATCGGTGTGCATCAAGGCGATTGGCACGAGACGGCGGACCGATTCCGTCAATGGCTTCAAGGCTGGTGGAAGCCCTGCGACACCCCGCCCGCCGTGCGGGAGAAGATCGGGCTTCTCCACATTCATACGCATGGCTTTTCTGGTGAGGCCCACCATGAGTTCTCCGAACTGCCGGGCGTGGCGCGTGACGCAATGCGGTTCGGCGTGCGCGACCTGATGATCTGGGACAACACCGCTTCCGTCTATTACCGGCCCGACCGGGGCGACTTCTGGGAGATGCCATCGGCGCGTCGGCGGGAATTGAAGCAAGCGACCGCGGCGGTGCACAAGCTCGGTTGCTCGATTACGTCGTTCGTGAACTGGCGGTTGCTCGCGGAATACAACCGCACGTGGAAGCAACTAAAGCCGCTGGTCCAGGAGAGCCTCTTCGGAGTCGAGCTTTTTGGTTTTCCCTGCGGCACGATGGACGGGGGTTGGTACGGCGATCCCGGCTACGAGATGGGCTCCCACGCTGTGTGCTGCGGCGCTGACGGGTATCTTCCGTACGCGCGAAAGCTCCTCCAACGCACGTTCGATCTCGGCTTCGACGTGGTCTCCGTGGACCAGGCCGCGGAATGGAACTACTGCCTGTCGCGCCGGCACGGTCACGCCTCGCCGTGGGAAGCCTGGGCGCGCACGTACGACTGGTTCGCCGAGGTGACGCGTGGCACGCGGTCACGCAACCCGGCGGCGTACACGATCGCCGAGCTACCCGACCTGTACAACACACAGCACATTGACCTGTGGTGGAACTGGATGTGGCGCGAGCCCGCGTGGGCCCACGCCGTCGTGTTCCGATACGTGCTGCCGTCGCTGATTCCCGTCTGGTGCATTGACGAGAACCAACGCGACGTCATCGCCGATGCGTTCGCGGTCGGCAGTTTCCTGGCCATTGCCACACGCGACATGACCGGCCTGCTCTCGGACGCGCCGGCGTTGGCCGGCCAGGTCAAGCGCCTGGCCCGCTTGCGCAAAGCCACGGCGGCGTTCATCAGTCACGGGCAGTTTCAGGACAACCGCGGCCTGACCGTGGAAGGCGGCACGGGTTACGTGTACGCGTCGCCGCGCGGCCTGGCGATCACCCTGGCCAACGGCCTGCCGAAAGCGACGACGTTGCGGGCAACGCTCGCGTCCAGAAAGCTCGACCCATACGTCGCTTCCCGATGCACCCTTTTTGTAGAAGGAGAGGAGCCACGTGCCATCGTCCCACGTCGCCGCGGGGAGGCGTTGCGTTTTCAGATTCGATTGCCCGCCCGCGGTGCCGGTGTGCTAACCCTGGAATGAAGTAGAGCACACTTTGACAAGTCCACGGCACCTGTTCGCACTGGCCATCGGTTGGGAACAACATACACTGTTGGCAGATAGAAGAAGCAACCATGAGTAAGGAGTTCATCATGAACGTAGTAGCAAGGTATGTTCTCGCCGCAACCGCATCCGTCCTGGTTTCCGCCTGCGCGCAGGCCGCCACCATCACCGTTACCGGCGGGAGCGCGGCATCTGTCGTATCCGCCCTCACCACGTCCAGCCCGGGCGACATCATCCAGATCGGCGACAATCTGACCTATGATTTCTCGTCGCAGATCGCAGGCTACAGCCCGGTGCTGGTGTCGGGCCGGACGTTGCGCGCAGCACCAGGAGCGACACCGACGATCTATGCCGACCCAACTCCGGCAGCGGGGGTTTTCAGCGTCTTCCGCGTGAGCGGCGATGCCACGAACCCGGGCACGGTGCAGGGCTTCAAGTTCGTTTCAGGCCCCACGGCGTGGCTCAACTATTATGTGGATGTGCGGTTCACCAAATATGTGAACATCCTGGACAACGATTTCGCAATGCAGAGCTTGGAGCGCAACTTTAACTCCGGCCAGGCCATTCATATCGAGGGTTCGAGCGCGACCGGGCCAACGATCCTGATCGAACGGAACCTGTTCCACACCACCGGCAGTTCCCCGTACAACTCACAGTTCGCGGTGCACACGGACGGCGGCGCGAGCGGATTCATCGCTCGCAACAACATCGTGGATATGAGCGGCCGCACCACCGGCAATGTCTATGGGTTCTACCTCAACAATGAAGGCAGCTTCAACAGCACGACGCTGATCAACAACACCCTGGTGTTTGCCCCATCCGCCACTAGCGTTGGCGTGAACCTCGCCTTGGCAAATCCGATGATTACCGGGTTCATCCAGAACAACATCTTCCTGAACGCCGACATCGGTTACCAGGACCTGAACACGAGCGGCAGTTCGTCACTGACCCTGAACTACAACCTCTTCGACAACGTCGGCAGCGTCTATTCCGCCCAACCCGCCGACGTAATCACCACCAACAATAACTTCAGCGGCGTCGGCATCGCGGGGCTCGATGGCTGGTATCAACCGGCCTGGCTTTCCCCCGCGAGGGATGGCGGGTTGAACGGCCTGAACTACGGCGCCGTGGACTTCTGGGGCGACCAGCGTGTCCGCTTCGGCACCGTGGACATCGGCGCGGTGGAGATTCCCGAGCCGGGCGCGTTGACGCTGGCGTTGGCCGTGGGGCTGTGCTGCTGGCGAGTGCGCCGGCGATGAGGGGGTTAATGGTTATTCGTGATTCGTTATTCGGCTCAGCGCTCGCTGCGGCTTCGGCTAGGAATAACAAATCTCCGATAACGAATCACAAGCGCCGTCGCGCCGCCTTCACGCTCATCGAGTTGTTGGTTGTCATCGCCGTCATCGCCATCCTCACCGCGCTGCTACTCCCGGCACTGCAAGGCGCCAAAGAAAAAGCCAAACAGGCGGTTTGCGCGTCGAACCTCAAGCAGATGGGGCAGGCTGTCCAGATGTACGCGCAGGATTCGAACGACTACCTGCCGTTCAACAGCAACGGCGGATGCGGACTCCCTCACGGCATCTTGGCCTGGCCGCTCGTGCTGTGGCCCGAGTATATCCCCAATCACAAGATTTTCGTTTGCCCGTCGAAACGAAAAGGCGTCGGCATCGGGAACTACACCAACTGTTACTCCGACACAAACGGCGGCTCGCCCTTCTACATCGGCAACCCGCCTCTGCCTCTCGCGTACGGTTGGAACTCCTGGTATCTGCCGCAGGTCGAGGCCACCCCGCCGTTCTTCAACGAGCTGGTGAAATACAGCGCCTTCCAGAAACGCGCGCCATACATGATGATGTTCGCCGATTCCTCCGGCCGACTCTCCCCGCCCTCCACCTGGTATCAAGATGGCGAAGGCGGGATCTGGATTATCCCGGCGACTTCCCCCGATGACCCCAATGAGTTCCGCATCAAGTACCGGCACAACCGCACTGCGACGGCGTGTTTCCTCGATGGACACGTGGAGACTGTGCAGTGGAAAGCCGCCGGCACCGGTTACTGGATCGGGCAGCCGTAGCGTGTTCGTTCCAGCTCGAAAGCCCAGCGGAGGCAAATGTAGCACCCAAAGAGGGAGAAAACCCGTGCAGAACACCATCCTGTTGCTCTTTCTGTCTATCATTCTGGCGCAACCGCTGCGTGCCGGGAATGATGTCGTCGCTCGTCAGGGAGACCTCCCGGCCGACACGGCCTTCGTTCCCGTTTCCCTCGACTCCGTCGCGAACGACTCCCTGGCCGTCGCGTTTCCTTCGGATCGAATCCAGATTCAGGGCGTCCCGTTTGATCTGGTGAAAAACGCGGCGGCCACACATCTGTTTCTCAAACCGATCGGCTGGAGCGCCGCAAAGGACGAGAGCGGCGAGTATCCCGAATACATCGCCAAGTATGATATGCGCGTCGCGAATACCAACAACTCCGCCCGTGCTCTCGTGCAGGTGCCGGTGGCCGACTACGCGGCGATCTGGTTGCTGGCCACAACCGACAACGATCGCAGTCTTACCAATCTGGTCACGTTTCGGTTTGCAGCGCTGGATGGACAATGGCGCACGACGTATCACGATTTTGTCGGCCTCGTCCCCCGTGCCGACGAGAAGAAACCGAAGGACGTGTTGAAAGTGATCCCCGGGCCTGCAGGCAACCTGTACCTGCTGCGGATCCCAATGGGCAAAACCATCGCGCAAGATTTCAAGGACCGGAAATCGTTCGACCTCGACATCACCAAGCAACTGCGCGTCGCCATCAACCGACCCGACCCGTACCGGTTCCAACTGCGTCCGCTTGGTCCATCCAGCGGCGTGCGAATTTACGGACTGACGTTGGAGCGCGCGCCGTTGCAGATGGAGGTGACCGGGGCTGAGGCGGGAAATGTCTTCAACGAGCCGCAGGTGCCCACCTTCCATCTCGACATCCAGAACCTGCGCAACCAGCCGGGCAAGTTCGACCTGCGTGCAATCGTCGAAGGCGACGAAGGCGTGACCAAGACTCATTCCTTTCCCGCCGTGGACTTCCATTCCGGCACCAACACGCGCCGCACGATCGCGATCCGTGTGCCGCAGCGTGGCCATTACGAACTGAAAATTCAACTGCTGCGGGGCAAGGAGCTTGTCGCCAATCGCGAGACGACCTTTGCCCTGCTCGCGCCCGACACGCGCAAGCACCGGGATCAGTCGCCCTTTGGCACGTGGGACTTTGGCGGCTCCCACTTCACGCCGAGCGATCCGGAACTACTGGGGCCGCTCTGCGTAAAAGCCGGTCTCCGTTACGGTCTGCCGCTGGCGGTCCCGCAGTCGCAGCGGCAGCGATTCGGCGTCTTGTCCTGGCACGACCCGGGTGCTGGGGGCGCCAACGAAGTGAAGACGTTGCTCGATCAGTTGGCAAAAACCCCCGATGTCCCGGCGCCTTCCCGTTTCCTGATCTTTCACGAGACACACATCTCCGGCCCGCACATCACCCGCACGCCGGATATGTTTACGGGACGGCCTCCTTACCGGATGAATGCGGACGAGGAGAAGCGATTTCAGGAACTCCTTCACGCAGCGGAAAACGCGTTTCGCGGCACGCGCCCGGCGTTTCCCAAGGCCGAGATTTATCTCGGCAACGGCACGCCACATCTGATCGAGGAGTTTCTGCGGCGGAAGTTTCCCCGCGAACTGATTGACAAGGTCGGAAACGAGAGCGGCAACTACATGCGCCTCCCCGAGACGCAGCCACCGGACTACATCGCCAACAACGCGGGGCTCTGGATGTTCCGCCAGATTCTCGACCACTACGGCTACAGCGATGTCGGACTGCGACAGTGCTACGAGATGTGTTACCCGAACACCAACCCCGGCAACCTCACCGAACGCACCCAGGCCGCTTACATCGTGCGGCACATGATGCATTCACTGGCCTGGAGGATTCCCGTGATCCGGCCGATGTGCATCACCGACATGGGCGGCTCCTATTACTCGAGTAACTGGGGCGCATCGGGTTTCTGTCACGCTTGGCCGAACGTCAGTCCGAAACAGTCTTACGTGGCGTTTGCCACGATGACGCAGGTGCTCGACGGGGCGAAGTTCGTCCGGGCTGTGCCTGTGAAATCCACCGTCGTGTACGCGGTCGAATTCCAAAGGCCCGATCAAAGCTACGTCACTTGCCTGTGGACACCCCGCGGCAGTCGTGCGCTGACAGTCCAGGCGCCGGGGGCGAATGCACAGTCTCTGACAGATTTGATGGGACGCGAGCGGAGGGTGGCGTTCAAGAGCGACACTGCCGAGCTGACCATCTCGAGCGAGCCGTGTTACCTGACGACGCCCGGACCGATCGCGTCCATCACGCTCGGCGCGGTCAACCACGACGGGCGACCGGGTTCGAACGCATTCCTGGTGTCTTCACTCGACACGCTCGCCGATTGGACCGTCGAGACCGGCCACAGCATCGAGTTGGAGACATACAACTTCCTGAACCCGCGCCGAAAGGGTGAATTTGTCTATCGCGATGTTGCGTCGTTCGAAGGCGAACAAAACGTGCTCGAGGCCAAACCCACGTTGCCCTGCGAAGGCAGCCCCTACTTGCAGATGTACTCCGTGCTGAGTCACAATCGGGGCGTCGAGATTCCCGGCGAGCCGACCGAGATTGGCCTGATGGTCAACGGCAACGGCGGCTGGGGTCGAGTTATTTTCGAACTCGAAGACGCCTCGGGGCAACGCTGGATTTCCATCGGCGCGGAACAAAGCGGTCCGCCCATGCCGTGGATGGCGGATTGGCTCAAGCCCGAGGAGTTCGCGAAGATGAAGACTTCGAACCTCAGCGACTGGAATTCCGACGACGCCTGGGGTCGCAGCTTCATCAATCACGACGGTTGGCGATTTGTGTCGTTCCAACTTCCCGGCCAGTATCCGGGCGAGGGTTATCATTGGCCGCGGAACAGTCAGTGGCGATCGAGTGGGGACGGCGTGGTGAAATACCCGCTCAAATTCAGGGAGCTCGTCATCACCATGCCCGAAAAGGTTCTTTACCTGACGCAATACATTCCGCCGCCACGGTACGAAATCTATCTCAAGGACTTGATGGTGACATACAAGCCCGCGGAGAAGGTGTTTGCAGGTGAATGAGGATCGTAGCCGCCGGTGGATTCCGCTTTTGCTGTTGACGGGAGCCGTGTTCGCCACAACAGCGCAGCCGGAGGTGGTTCGCAGCAACGCCAAGGGCGGCGGGCTCTGGAGCGCAGCGAGCACCTGGCAGGGGGGCAAAGTGCCGTCGGGCGAATCGGTGGTCATCCTCAGCAGAGACGTGGTCGAACTGGATGCGACGGCCGGGAGTGAAGTGCGTTGCGAGGAGTTGACTATTGATCCGCAAGGCACGTTGCGTGTCGTGGGGAAGAACAAGACCATCCTGAACGTGACTCTGCGCAAGGCGCTCAACCTATTCGGCGGCATGCTGGTGGATTTCTCGCAAGACCCGTAAGGTCGCTGTGAATTCAAGTGGGCACCGCCCGAGGGCGTCGCTCCCGAGATCGCCGTCAGCGACGGATGCAAGATTCTGTGGAAAGGCGCGACGGGCGACACACCCAACGTGGCCTTCCGCATCACGACGACGAACGCACCGTCGCCCGCTCCCGTGCGACTGGTGCTCGGGACGAAGATGTCGGTCGAGTGCGAGCGGGTGTTGATCGAGGGACTGGAACTCCAGGCCATCGGGATGGACGGCAGCGGGATGAAATTCAACGAGCGGTGTTCGTTCCGTCATTGTCACTTCGTCCGCAGTCCGGTGTTCTTCCAGTCCTGCAAGCAGCTCGAGTTCGAGGGCAACCTCTTGCGCGACGGCAAGACTCACGGACTGTACCTGAACGGGGTCACCGGCTCGCGGATTGTCAGCAACGTGGTCGAGAACATGGTGGGTTCGTCGGTGGCTGGGATTTGTTGCGCGTATGGTGTCTCGGACTGCGAACTGACCGGCAACACGGTCCGGCGTTGCACCGACGGCATCCTGCTGGTGGTCTGCAGCGACGTGATCCTCACCGACAACCGTCTGGAACAGAATCAGACCACGGGCCTTATGCTCAACACTTGCACTCGTATCGGGAGCCGGCGCTGCGCGTTCACCAGCAACACCGTCCTGGATGTGCGGGCGGTGTACGATGGCGTGCTCGAACCGTGGAGATTTTACGACTGCGTCTTCCAGAATCCGCCGACGAACGCGAACGCCGCCTGCATTTCCGTCGAAGGACAGGTGCCCGTGGAAATCATCAACTCGCCGTTACAAACCTATCTCAAGGACGGCAAACGTGGACCATTGACCTTCAAGGCGTATGTGGACATCTCCGTCACCAACGCGCAGGGCGAACCGCTGGGTCGCGTCCCAGTCCGTGTGTTCTCGGGCGACAAGGTCGTCGCCACGTCGCGCACGGAAGCTGTCGGCGCATGGAGCGGGCACACGCCGCCGCCGTCGTCGCATCGGTCGCTCGTGCTTGCGTGGCACCGATTTGCGCCTGCCGAGGGACTCACGACTCCCGCCAGCTCGATGTCGTACCAGGTCGAAGTGGACGGCACCTCGCTCGGCTACGACAAACAAACCGTGCCGCTGGTCGTGGACGCGAGTTATGTTCGTCCCGATCCGCTAAAGCCGGTGAAGACCCTGAGCGTCACACTGTCGAAGGCGAAATAGCCATGACCAAACCCAACCGGATACGTTTGCGAGCGACTACTTGTGAGCATCCCCCTATCTGCACATACACAGGACAGTGGTCAATGAATGAGCAAGACGAGCAATCAACATCAAGGCTTGAGCGTTTCCTTGACGACGGTTCGGTTGGCTGCCAAGACACGCTGAATGAACCTTCGGAACTGAAGCGAATTCGGAGCCTTCGCGACGGGCATCTCGTCCACGTATTTCCTCTTGGAACACTCGCAATAATGCCACTTCAGCTTTCGGTGGAACTCCGTTGGATTGTAATCATTGTCCGGTGCGCGAGCTGCCTGGCGCAACAGTTTCACCCAGTCGATCTTTCTCTGACAATCCACCGCGAAGAGATCAATCAAGTCCCGAGCGAAGCCTCGTGTCGAGAATGCGGAGACCTTGGCGAACAACAAGTCCTCAAGGCTGATCACCGCGAGGCCGGGAACATGGCGGCTCGGTTGGTACTTCCGTCGGTGGCGCAAATAGGGCTTGGCGATCTCGATGCGAACAACTCGTTTGCCAACGCGCGCCTGGTACTCGTATATCTCGTCGCTGAGCCGGCTCACCAATACGAGTTTCTTCTTCGTTCTCGCCGAAAAGTGGCGGTGGATTGATTCGATTTCCTCCGACTGATTTTGCAGGTCTATGTCCAAGCTGAAGCGACCGCACGGGTTCTCGATATGTTCGAGGTAGAGCGCGTTGGCGCCCACGAATACACCGGCGCGCACCAATTCGGGCAACTCCTTGAATGTCCGGAGGATCGTTTGCGAGTCCAGCGGCCTGGGTTTCATCCGCGTTCCAAGAACACCTCGCGGAGCGTCTGCTTGGTGCGCTTCTGTCCGTGCTCCAGACAATACGCGAGGTCGAACCATCCTTTAGGCAACTTCGTCCAATGCCAGGCGCGACCTCGTTCGATCACGTTCAGCGCGATTTGCTTCTTGGCCAATGACGTGAGCGGCCCTGAGTGGTTCCAGGCAAAGACACGCAGTGACCGTGGTATGCCGCCAGATCTTCCTTTGTGGGTCGGCGATGCCCTCATAGTCTTCGAGGATCAGAGTAACGGTTGACGACTGAATATCAAGTTCATGCGCACGACGGCCTAGCTTGCCAACACGCCGCCGCTGCTCGCGTTCGTCACGAGCTTCCGGTAGCGAGCGAGCCAGCCGGTCAACTCTCGCTTCACGGGCTGCCACGTCTTCTTGCGCTCGGACAACTCGGAATCGCTCACGAGGATGTCAATCTTGCGGTTCGGGAAATCGATCCGCAGCCGGTCGCCGGGTTTCAGCAGGCCAATGGGGCCGCCCTCGGCTGCTTCGGGGCTGACGTGGCCGATGCACGCCCCGGCGGTGCCGCCGCTGAACCGTCCGTCGGTGATGAGCGCAACCTTGTCGCCCAGGCCCATCCCTACGATGTAACTGGTGGGCGACAGCATTTCCTGCATGCCGGGCCCGCCGCGCGGACCTTCATTACGGATGATGACCACGTCCCCGGCCTTGACCTTGCCGCCGAGGATGCCTTCGCAGGCTTCATCCTGACTCTCGAAAATCACGCACGGCCCCTCGAAGACGAAGCCGGGACCGCAGTACGCCTTGAACGCGTCGCTGATGCCGGCGGTCTTCACCACGCTGCCCTGCGGCGCGAGCTGGCCGTAGAGAATCGCAAGCCCGCCGTCCTGCGTATAGGCCGTGTCCTTGGTTCGGATGCAATCGTTGGCGTTGAACAGGAAGGCCGGGTCATAGGGCATCAGGCCTGCCGGCTGTGCCTCGTTCAGCGGGCCCGGCCGCGCATCGAGGTACGCCTTGGAAATGCACCAGCCGCGATAGTTTGAGACGCGCAGCAGGCAATGACGTTCCTTCCCGCCTCCCTTGGCGTAACGCCACATCAGGATCACGGGCGTGCCCTTGAGGCTGGCCAGTTCGCCGCGGATCAAGCCCTGCGCCGCTTTCATCTGTTCCTCGATCGCCGGGCGAATCTCGGCATGGCCCTTCAGCACGCGATCCGTGGCGACCTGTAACACGGCCTCCGCGTCGTACACCGCCAATTGCGCTTCGAGGTCGCCGGCATTCCACGCCGCCGCGTCGCGCCACAACGTGAGTGCGCGACGATCGCCGGGGAAGAACATCATCGGCTTGGGCGCGAGGTTGCCGCTGGACGTGCGGGCTGCGGGACCGAGCTTGTCGTTCGGATCGAGCACGAGCGCCGACGAGCCGGAGACGCGTGTGACCTTTGCCCATGGAGTGCATTTCTCTGAACGCACGTCCCATTCGTCAATGTTCTCACCAATCGTCTTGCCGGTGACGGTCTTGCAGTTGACGTTCAGCGCGCCCATGCGCTTGAGTTCGCCGAGGATGGTGTGGATGCCGCCCGCACGATGGACGTCTTGCACGTGGTAGTTCGACGAGGGCGAAACTTTGCACAGGCACGGGATGCGTCGGGAAATGGCGTCAATGCGTGCGATGTCGTACGCAATGCCGGCCTCGCGAGTGATGGCGAGCAGGTGCAAAATCGTGTTGGTCGAGCCGCCCATCGCAACGTCGAGCATCATCGCGTTGTCGAATGCCTCGACCGTGGCGATGTCGCGCGGTTTGAGGTCGCGCTCGACGAGCTTGAGAATTGCGCGCGCGGCGCGTTCGTAGAGCGCCTCTCGCTCCTTGGAGACGGCCAGCACGGTGCCGTTGCCGGGCAGGGCGATGCCGAGCGCCTCGCACAGACAGTTCATCGAGTTGGCGGTGAACATACCCGAGCACGAACCGCACGTGGGGCAGGCGGTCTGTTCGAGCTTGAGCAAGTCCGCCTCGGTGATCGAGCCGGTCTTGAGCTCGCCCACCGCCTTGAACACCGTGATCAGGTCGGACTTCTTCGACGCAGGTTGGAGATGCGACGCCAGGTCTTCATGCGTGGCTTTCTGCTCGGCGATGCCCGCCGCCATCGGTCCGCCGCTGACGAACACGGTGGGGATGTTGAGCCGCATCGTCGCCATCAGCATCCCGGGCACGATCTTGTCGCAGTTGGGAATGCAGATCATGCCGTCGAAACAATGCGCCTTGATCATCGTTTCGACGCAGTCGGCGATCAGTTCCCGGGACGGAAGGGAGTACAACATGCCCGAGTGTCCCATCGCGATCCCGTCATCCACGCCGATGGTGTTGAAGATGAACGGCACGCCCCCGGCCTCGCGGACGAGTCGTTTCACCAGCATGCCGACCTCGTTGAGGTGCGCGTGACCGGGAATGCAATCGGTGTAGCTGTTGGCGATGGCGATGAACGGCTTGTTGAAATCCGCCTCGGACTCGATGCTGCCCGTCGCCCGCAGCAAACTGCGGTGCGGCGCGCGTTCCATGCCTTTTTTAACGGTATCGCTTCTCATAATGGCACACCTTGCCATTTCGAGAGCCGCGCGCAAGTCCGAATCTTGTGCCTCGCGTCGCGCTCAGCTACAGCTTCCCTTTCGTGCTCGGCACGCCTTTCACGCGCGGGTCGCGCTGGCACGCGGCATCGAGCGCCTTGGCCAGCGCTTTGAAAATGGCTTCGACCACGTGATGGGGCTCGTCGCCGCGCATCACATCCAGGTGGAGGTTGCAGCGGGCTTCATTGGCGAAGCCTTGGAGGAATTCCTTCACGAGACCGACGCGAAAGCTGCGTCCCCGGCCGAGTTCCACGTTCGCGATGCGATTCCAGTTCTTCGCGGTGAACACGAGGAACGGCCGGTTGCTGAAATCGAGCGCCACGCGCGCTTGGGCGAGCGTTTCGTCCATCGGCACGAGCGCCCAGCCGTAGCGTCGGATGCCGCGTTTGTCGCCGAGCGCCCGGACAAATGCCTGCCCGAGAGCTATGCCGACATCCTCGACCGTGTGATGCGCGTCCACGTCGAGGTCGCCCTTCGCTTTCACCGTGAGATCGCAGAGTGAATGTTTCGCGAGCAGCGTGAGCATGTGGTCGAAGAACGGGATGCCTGTGGCGATCTGCGAGCGTCCCTGGCCGTCAATGCTCAGCGTCAGAGCGATCTGCGTCTCGGCGGTGTTACGAATGATCTTGGCGGTTCGTTTCATTGTAGGGGCGCACGGCTGTGCGCCCGACTCCCTATCAACCGATTCTGATGGGCGCACAGCCGTGCGCCCCTACAGCCATTGCTTCGTTCTTTCCAACAGCTTGTCCATCTCTGCATCCGTTCCAATCGAGATACGGACGAACTCGTTTACCCGTGGGCCGCTGAAATAGCGAACCAAAATCTTCCCGTCGCGCAGGAACTGAAACAAGTCCTTCGCCGCGCCCTTCGGTGGCTTCACAAACAGATAGTTCGTTTGCGACGGGTACACGAAGAAGCTCATCTTCTCCAGCGCTGCTCGCACCCGTTCCCGGGTCGCGATCACCTTGCGAATGTTCTCGCGGAAATGCGCCTGATCCTCGAAGGCCGCCACCCCGGCCACCTGGCTCAGGCGATTGACGTTGTAGCTGTCCTTCACCTTATCCAACCCCGCGATCAACTCTTTCGATGCAAACGCGTAGCCAATGCGCATCCCGGCGAGCGAATACGACTTCGACATCGTCCGCGCGACGATCACGTTCGGATACTCGCGGACGAAATCGAGACAGTTCTCCGAGCAGAAATCCACGTACGCCTCATCTATCAGCACCACACCGCTCATTGCCTCGATCACGCGCTGGAGCTCGACCCGTTGAATCCATACGCCGCTCGGTGCGTTCGGGTTCGTTACGAACAACAGCTTCACGTCGGCGAGCGCGCGCAGCAACGGCGTGTGCGCCACGATCTGGAAATTGTCATCGAGCGGGAACTCGACCTTCTGCGCGCCCTGGATGTCGGCCAGCACGGGATAGAGCGAGTAACTCGGCCAGAAGTACCCGATCTTCTCTCCTTCCCCAACGAGCGCCCGGGTCGCCATCGCCAGCATTTCGTCCGAGCCATTCGCCGCGATCACTTCGTCGGGATCGAACCCGTACAATTCCGCCGCCTTCTTTCGCAGCGCCGACGCCGTCGGATCGGGATACAGCCGCAACGAATCCGTGGTCGCCTCGCGCAACGCCTGCATCACTTTCGGCGACGGCGGGTAAGGATTCTCGTTCGTGTTGAGCTTGATCAACCCGGGAACCTTCGGCTGTTCCCCAGGCACGTACCCGTGCATCTGCTCGATGTTGGGACGGAAATAGGTCATGGATTGGGAGCAAGAAAACGAGTGCTTCACGTCAGGGCGAGCCATTGCTTGACCACCTTATCGATCACAGTCAATTGCTCAGGTGTCAGTGTGCCAAGCTTGCGAATCAGCACGTTTGGCGGAATGCTCCGTAAGCCCTGAACATCGAATGCGCCCTGTGCCAACCCGCTTACCTGCAGGCTCACCTCGAAACGCGTTCCTCGCAAGGCCGTGGTATGTGGAACGATCGCGTAGAGCGCGCGTTCTTGATCCAGGAATGGGATGCTGAGAACAACAGCAGGTCTAACTTTGGCGGCGATCCCGAGGTCCACTTGCCAAACTTCACCGCGCTTGGCGTTTGGCATGTTCGTCCTCTTCTCGGTCGTATTCTTGGAATGCTCGTTCCGCCGCGATAATCAGATCAGCTTCCGTCTGCGTGCCGTAGGCATCGTCGTAGATGGCAGTCCCTTTGCGCTCCCGAAACAGCCGATCTACCACCGATGCGACCTTCTTGAGATCCTGGGCGCTAAGCTTCGGAAGTGCTTCCTCAATTTCGGTTAGTGTGCTCACGGTAGAACAGTATCACAGCAACGCGTGCCGTTTCAACCTTGCTTGCGGAGGGATCGTCTCGCGCAACGCCGCCAGCACCTTCGGCGACGGCGGATAGGGGTTCTCGTTCGTGTTGAGTTTGATCAGCCCGGGAATCTTCGGCTGTTCCCCCGGCACGTACCCGTGCATCTGCTGGATGTTGGGGCGGAAGTAGGTCATTTGTCGCTCTTGAACCGGATGCTTGCCGACCGGGCATGTGCGTCGAGTTGTTCGGCTCTGGAGAAGGTGAGCAGCGCTCCTAGCGATTTGTGCAGCGCCCTCTTCTCGTACCAGATGACGCTGGTGCGGCGCTGGAACTGATCCACGGTCAGGCCCGCGAACGATTTGCCGGCGCCGCCGGTGGGCAAGACATGACTGGGGCCGGCAACGAAATCGCCAACCACCGTGGGCGTGTACGGGCCGAGGAAAATCGCGCCGGAAGTGGTAAGCCTCGATGCCAGTTTGTCGGCGTTGCGCGCCATCACCTCGACGTGTTCGACGGCCAACTCGTTCGCGATCTCGATGGCCTGCGCCATGTCCTTCGCTCGAATCAGAATCATGCTTGCCGCTTGCGCGGCGGTGATGATCCCTTTGCGGGCGAGCGTGGTGGTTTGCTTGCGCAACTCGGACTGCGTCTCCATCAGCACTTTGTCGGAATCGGTGACGAGCCAGACCTTGTAGCCGGGACCGTGCTCGGCCTGGGCGAGCAGGTCGCCGGCAACGAACGCCGGGTTTGCCGTGCCGTCGGCAATCACCAGCACTTCGCTCGGGCCGGCCAGCATGTCAATCGAGACGGCGCCGAACACCTGCCGTTTCGCCTCAGTGACGTAAGCGTTGCCGGGGCCGACGATCTTGTTCACGGGACGGATCGTCTTCGTCCCGAACGCCAGCGCCGCGATGGCTTGTGCGCCGCCGACCTGATAAAGCTCCGTCGCGCCCGCCCTGTCGAGCGCGTAGAGCAAGCCCGGGTTGACCGGCGGCGGCGTGACGGCGACGACTTCTGGCACCCCGGCAACCTTGGCGAGCGTGACGGTCATCAGCGACGTGGACACGAGCGGCGCGGTGCCTCCGGGGATGTAGCAACCGACGCGTTGGATGGGATCAAACTTCTCGCCCACCCACGCGCCCTGCCGGTTCTTCGTGCACCAGCCTTCGCGCTTCGACTTCCGGGCGAACGCCGTGATGTTGGCGCGCGCACACTCAATCGCGCGCTTCAGGTCCGGGGACACCGACTTCGACGCGGCAGCAATTTGTTGCTTCGTGACGCGCAACTTGTTCGCAGGAATGTTCACGTGGGAGAACTTGTTGTTCAACCGAACGAGCGCCGCGTCTCCTTGCTTTCGCACGGCAGCGAGGATGTCCGCGACCACCTTCTGCACCTGGGGGTCCGCCCCCTGGCTGCGCGGAATGCGAGCCAGATCCTGCCCAAAATGCCTTTTGCGTGCGTCGAGAATCTTCATGGTCGAGGCGGGAACTATGAACCACGAAAGACGGGAATGCCACGAAGAAAGTAGGGATGCACGGCTGTGCGCCCTGTGGAGAGCGCATCCATTCCATCGGGCGCACCGCCGTGCGCGCCTACTTTCCGAAATCGCCGCGAGTCCGCTCGTTTGACATTTCCACGGCGATATGGTGAGGTGGCGCCATGTTCGACGAGATCAAACCGAGAATCAGCAGCCTCCAGTCGCGCGTGACGGCGCTGGGGAGGTTTCTTTGACGTCGAACGCCTGAACACCCGCCTGAGAGAACTCGAAAGCAAGATGGCCGCGCCCGACTTCTGGAGCGACCAATCCACCGCGAAGTCCATCACGGACGAAGCTTCGACCATCCGCAAACGGCTCGATCGTTTTCAATCGTTGCGCCAACACATCGATGACCTCGGCGTGTTGACCGAACTCGGGGAGGGCGAAAATCACGAGAGTGAGCGGGCAAAGGTGATCAAGGAACTCGATCACGAAGTCCCGAAGACCGAAAAGGCTCTTAACGATCTCGAACTGCAAGCCATGCTCGGCGCAGTGCATGACAAGAACAACGCCATCCTCTCGATCCATGCCGGCGCGGGCGGGACCGAATCGTGTGATTGGGCTGACATGCTGTTGCGGATGTATCGCCGCTGGATGGAGGAGCACAGCTACAAGGTCGAGTTGCTCGACGTCCTCGAAGGCGAAGGCGCGGGCATCAAGAGTGTCACGCTCGCGGTCGAGGGGGACTACGCCTACGGCTACCTCAAGGCCGAGCGGGGAGTGCATCGGTTGGTGCGGATCAGCCCGTTCGATGCGAACAAGCGCCGGCACACGTCGTTTGCGAGCGTGGACGTTGTCGCGGAAATCGAGGACGCCGCCGAGGTCGAGGTCAAGGACGTGGATTTGAAGGTGGACACATTCCGCTCCGGCGGACGCGGCGGCCAGAACGTGAACAAGGTCGAAACGGCCATCCGCATCACGCACCTGCCGACCGGCATCGTGGTGCAATGTCAGGCCGAACGCAGCCAGCATCAGAACCGTGACCGGGCGATGAAGGTGTTGCGGGCGAAACTCTACGAGCGTCAGCAGGATGAGAAGCGCGCCGAGATGGAGAAATTCTACGGCGAGAAGGGCGACATTGCGTTCGGTCATCAGATACGGTCGTACGTGCTGCAACCCTACCGGATGGTAAAGGACTTGCGCACCGGCTACGAAACCAGTGACACCCAGGGCGTGCTCGACGGCGATCTCGACGGGTTTATCACCGCTTGGCTCAAAGCCGGGTGCCCGACGAAACGCGGGGCAGTGAAGGATTTGGATTAGGGCCACGGATTGACACGGATGAAACACGGATTCTGAATCTGTGTTTTGTCCGTGGTAGCAGAATGAATGTCCTCGACAGGATCGTAGCAGAGAAACAGCGCGAGGTGGCGGCGGCGAAAGCCCGCACTCCGATGGAGTCGGTGCGCTCGGAGGCAGAGAAGCGCACCGAGTTCCGGGATTTCCGGGCGGCATTGCGAAAGCCGGGGACTACCACATTGATCGCAGAGGTCAAGAAAGCGTCGCCCTCGGCGGGTGTGATCTGCGCCGACTTCGACCCGGTGGCCATCGCAGAACAATACGAGAAGGCGGCCGCTGCGGCGTGCTCAGTGTTGACGGACGAGAGTTTTTTCCAGGGTCACCTCGATTTTCTCGGTCGGATCCGGTCGGCCACCCGGTTCCCGTTGCTGCGAAAGGATTTCGTCCTCGATGAATACCAGGTGTATGAGTCTGTCGTGGCCGGTGCGGACGCGATCCTATTGATCGTGGCGGTGTTCGATAAATTGATTCCCGGGAGAGACGACCGTATCTCCCGGCAATCAAATCTAATCCGACTGGCCGAGCGATGTGGACTGGCCGTGCTGGTCGAAATCCATGATGAGATGGAACGCAATGTCGCCCTGGAGGCGGGCGCGACAATCGTCGGCATCAACAATCGCAACTTGAAGGATTTTGCCGTGGACCTGCGTACGACGGAGCGATTGGCGAAAGGGTTGCCGGAGGAATGCGTGGTCGTCGCCGAGAGCGGCATCCACACCCGGGCAGACGTCGAGCGCGTGCGCGCGGCGGGTGTGGACGCGATTCTCGTGGGTGAGTCGTTGATGCGAAGCGGGAATATCGCCGGCAAGGTGAGGGAACTGATGGGGGTAACTGGTGATTAGTAATTGGTAATTGGTCATTGCTCTTGCCAATCACCAGCCACCAATTACCGCATGAAAGCAAAAATCTGCGGCATCACCGTGTTGGACGACGCGCTCTGTGCGGTCGAGGCGGGAGCGGACGCTCTCGGTTTTGTGTTCTGGCCGCCGAGCCCGCGATGCGTGGAGCCGGACGCGGTGCGCTTGCTCGGTGAAATGTTGCCGCCATTCGTGATGAAGGTGGGCGTGTTCGTGGACGAGAGCGCGGACGCGGTGAAGCGCATCGTTGACACCGCGCACCTCGACGCCGCACAGCTTCACGGTGATGAATCTGCAAAAGTGTGCGCCGCCGTTCGCAGCCGGTGCCGGGTGTTCAAAGCGTTTCGGATGAAGGATGAATCGGTGGTGTCCAAAATGAAAGACTACGACGTGGACGGGCTGTTGCTCGATGCGTTTGTCCGTGACAAGCCGGGCGGGACGGGCAAGACGTTCAACTGGGAACTGGCATTGCGCGCGAAGGAACTCGGCAAGCCGGTACTGCTCTCGGGCGGTTTGCATGCCGGAAACGTCGCGGCGGCGATCCAGAAAGTGCAGCCGTACGCTGTGGACGTGAGCAGCGGCGTCGAGTCCTCGCCGGGGAAGAAGGATCATGAGAAGGTGCGCGCGTTTCTGAAAGCGGTGAAAGGAAGCCGGTAATGCAGACGTTGCCAGACAAACACGGCCACTTCGGTCCGTACGGCGGCATGTTTGTGCCGGAAACCTTGATGTCGGCGTTGCACGAACTCGACACCGAGTACAAGAAAGCCCGCAAGGACAGAGCCTTTCGCCGCGAACTCGACTATTACCTTCGTGAGTTTGCCGGGAGGCCTACGCCGCTGTACTACGCCGAGCGGCTCACGAAGGAACTTGGCGGCGCGAAGATTTACCTCAAGCGCGAGGATCTGCTCCACACCGGTGCGCACAAAATCAACAACGCGCTCGGCCAGATCCTGCTCGCGAAACGGATGGGCAAGAAACGCATCATCGCCGAGACGGGCGCCGGCCAGCACGGCGTAGCCACGGCGACGGTGGCGGCGGCGTTTGGCTGCGAATGCGTTGTCTATATGGGCGAAACCGACATGGCGCGGCAGGAACTCAACGTGTACCGGATGCGCTTGCTCGGCGCGAAGGTGGTGGCCGTCACTGCGGGACAAAAGACGCTCAAGGAAGCGATCAACGAAGCCATGCGCGACTGGGTCACCAACGTCCGTACCACCCATTACATCCTTGGCTCGGCCCTCGGCTCGCATCCCTACCCGATGATGGTGCGCGATTTTCACCGCTGTATCGGACAGGAGACGCGCAAGCAGATTCTGCTCAAGGAAGAACGCCTCCCAAATCTCATCATTGCCTGCGTCGGTGGCGGCAGCAATTCCATCGGTATCTTCTACGATTTTCTCAACGACGAGTCGGTGAAACTGGTCGGCGTCGAGGCGGGCGGTCGCGGCATTCGCGACGGCGACCACGCGGCGCGTTTCCAGGGCGGCAGCCTCGGTGTGTTGCAGGGGACGAAGACGTTCATCCTGCAAGATGCGAATGGCCAGATTCAACTCACCCACTCCGTCAGCGCGGGACTCGATTACGCAGCGATTGGTCCCGAACACGCCTTTCTGCGCGACCAGAAACGCATTGAGTACACCTACGCCACCGACGAGGAAGCGCTGGACGGATTTCAGCGCCTCAGTCGGCTCGAGGGAATCATTCCCGCGTTGGAGAGCGCCCATGCCGTCGCGCATGCGATCAAGGTCGCCCCTACGATGAGCAAGCAAGATCTGCTCGTTATCAACCTCAGTGGCCGCGGCGACAAGGACGTCCAGCAGGCGGCGGCGATTCTCAAAATGTAGTGCACCGGCGCCGCTCGCGACCGTTTCCGCTCGAAGTTTCCCACTTTTGCGATTAAAAAACGTCGCTCCCCGCAGCTCCCGAGGTTGATTCGGTGGGGCACTTTCCGTGCTCCTCAAAATGACCGTATATGACCAAGACTCGCACAGAATGCGGGTTTACGTTGGTTGAAATCATGATTGTGGTGGCAGTGATTGGAATGTTGTTCGCGATTGCGATTCCTAACTTCGCCAAGGCGCGGACCACGAGCCAGCTCAACGGCTGCCTGGAAAATCAGCGTATCCTGTCCGGTGTTGTCGCCCTGTACGAACTCGAGTACGGCACGACATTAAACACCATCGCCAACAGCGGTGTTGCCGTCCGCAACGCGATTGTCGGCGCAGGGTACATTGTGAGGAGCAACGCGTTCGATTGCACCGCCAGTCCGGTGCTGGACTTCGACGACTACCGACTCAGTTACAATGGGACGTTGTTGACCGGTACTGTCTGCACGATCAACTCCACGCACGTCCTTCCGTAGTTCAGCCTTCGTATCAAACCCGGCCAGCACGGCGATTGCCGCCAATCGCGCCGCGTGGTAGTATCGCCGCATGGCACAGCCAACTCGCGTCGCACTGGCACAAATCAACACCACCGTCGGCGACCTCCGCGGCAACGTCGAGCGCATTCTCGATTTCTACCGCCGCGCCGTCGAGCAACGCGCCACCGTCGTGCTCTTTCCCGAGTTGTGCGTAGCCGGGTATCCTCCACGCGACCTGCTGCACAAGCGGCGGTTCCTGGATGACCAACTCGCTGCGTTGAACAAGGCCGCCGCTGGGATCGGCGAAACACCCGCCATCGTCGGTTTTGTGGACCGAAACCCGACGCGCCCCGGCAAGGAGTTCTTCAATGCCGCTGCCTTGCTGCGGGCCGGGAAGATCGTAGGCACGGTTCGCAAGACGCTCATTCCCACCTATGACGTTTTCGATGAGGCTCGCTACTTTGAAGACGGCGACACGGTTGCACCGGTTACGCTTGATGGGCAGCGGTTCGGCGTCACCATCTGCGAGGACATCTGGAACGACAAGGATTTCTGGCGCGAACGGCTCTATCCGCGCGATCCCGTGACCGAACTCGTCACGCAGGGCATTGACGCGATCTTGAACATTTCCGCGTCCCCCTACCATCTCGGCAAGGAACGGATCCGACACGACATGTTGCGCACCCTGGCGCTCAAACACGGCAAGCCGGTGGTCTATTGCAATCTCGTCGGTGGTAATGATGAGTTGATCTTCGACGGCAACAGCATGGCGTTCGATGCGCGCGGCAACCTGCTCGCGCAGGCGAAAGCGTTCGAGGAGGACATGATTGTCGTGGATCTCGACAACTCCAGGCCGGTCTCGTTCCACGCTCCGTCCCAAGAGGAATCGCTTCACGATTCGTTGGTGTTGGGTCTGCGCGACTACTGTCACAAGTGCGGTTTCCGTTCCGCCGTGCTGGGGTTGAGCGGCGGAATTGACTCGGCTGTCACAGCATGTCTCGCGGTCGAGGCGCTCGGCAAAGGGAATGTCATCGGCGTCTCGATGCCATCGCAGTTCTCCTCGAAGGGCAGCCTCGACGATGCCCGCGTGCTCGCGCAGAACCTCGGCATCCGGTACGAAGTGATTCCGATTCAAGAGGCGTTGGCAACGCTCAAGGGCGCATTCAAAGAGCTCTTCAAGGGACGGAAGGAGGACACGACCGAGGAAAACATGCAGGCCCGCATCCGTGGCGTGATTCTGATGGCCGTCTCGAACAAGTTCGGCAACCTGCTGCTGACCACCGGCAACAAGAGCGAGCTGGCTGTTGGTTACTGCACGTTGTACGGCGACATGTGCGGCGGACTCGCTGTGATCTCCGATGTGCCCAAGACGATGATCTACCGGCTCGCCGAGTACATCAACAAGCGCGGCGGCCAAACCGAGAACCGAAAACTGAGCACCGAGAACTCACCCCACGGCTTTCCCATTCCGCTTGCTTCCATCACCAAAGCCCCTTCCGCCGAGTTGCGTCCCAACCAGACCGATCAGGATTCACTCCCGCCCTACGACGTGCTCGACGAGATCCTCAAGCTCTACGTCGAGGAAATGAAAAGCGGCAAAGAGATCGTAAAGGAAACCGGCTACGATGAGAAACTTGTCCGCGACGTGATTCGCAAAGTGGACCTCAACGAATACAAGCGCAAACAAGCCGCCCCCGGCTTGCGCGTCACCAGCAAAGCCTTCGGCATCGGCCGCCGCGTGCCCATCGCGCAACGCTACGTCGAGCACGAGTAGGACGGGCATCTTGCCGGTCCTACAGCAATGGCCCGAGCAACCGCTTTGCCTTCTCGATGTCTTTGATCTGCTGTGGCCCCCTGATCTCGCGTTCGATGGTGATTGCGCCGCGATAGCCGAGTTTCTTCAGCTTC
>CAZOTB010000045.1:25962-36513 GCA_964582645.1 uncultured Verrucomicrobiota bacterium
GCCGCCTCTTTGCCGAGCTCGCGACCGTTCGTGGGATAGAACCCGTCCTTGGCGTGGACGCCCATCACGTACTTGCCAATCACATCGAGCGCGTCCACGGGATTCGCCTTGCCGTAGAGAATCAGGTTGGCGGTGTCGAAATTGATTCCGAGCATGTCGTAGCCGAGATCCTCAATGCATCGAAGCAACACCACCGGCGTTTCCTGTCCCGTTTCGAATGTGAAGGCCACCTTCTTCCGCCGACAATGCCGGACCACTTCCTTGAGCGCCTCAATCACCTCGGCATAGGTGGGGTCGTTCGGGTTTTCGGGAATGAATCCGCAATGAGTGCTGATCGTGGGCACGGCGAGGGCAGCGGCAAAGTCTGCTCCCGCTTTCAACGCCTCGATCCTTACCCGACGCCACTTCCGCGGTACCAGACCGATGGTGGTCGGTCCTTCGATGAAGTTCCAGACAGCAGGCCCGGGGTAGCCCGCCCAGATGGACGAGATCGCGACGCCGTACTTCAGGCAGGCGTTGCGCACGATGCGGACGTTCTCCTTTGAATAATGCTCCGGCGCCCAGCACGCGAGTTGGCAGGTGGGCAATGCGAGATCGTGAACCTTCTGAATCGCTTGCTCCGCGTTATCGCGCAGGCCGACGATGACACCGAGTTTGAGTTTGCTCATAGATTCCCTTGGTCTGAACGTGAGGGCGACTGTAGGAAGACAGGGAAACCGGGTCAAGCACACCGTGCCGTCGGCGAACCCCAAGCGGCAAGAAGACATTTCTTTCGTGACAAATGCCGACGCCTCCCTACCATCTCGCGCACTATGGATTCCGCGCCGCAGCGAAAGACGTATCAACTGTTGATGTCCGTCGGTTCCGCGCTGCTTCTCTTCAGCCTGCTGATGAATCTCTACCTGGTCTGGCGCAACGTCCAGCTTTACCGCGAATCGCAGAACAAGGCCGTCCGCGTCCAGCGGATGGAAACTGAGTTTCGGGAATGGCAGGCGTTCTTTGCCGAGATGCTCGAATACAGCAAGCGTCAGCCGGCGGTGGATCCGATTCTGCAAAAGTACATGGTCAAACCCACGGCCGCGCCCACGCCTGCCCCGAAAGCCAGATAGCCATGGATAACCCCGACCCACTCGCTCCCGAACCGACGCCGACCCCGGCTTCCACCGCCCCTGGCCCCTTCACCACGCCACCGAGCGACAGCATCGAAGATCAGATCAACGGGCTTCGCAAAGCGGTGATCCTGCTGCTGGGCGGTTTGGTTCTCTCCACGATCTGCTTTGGGTTGTTCCTGTACAAACAAAACAACCTCCTTATCGCGCAGATTGACAGCCAGACTCGAGTGCTCAATCAAAACGAGCCGGTGTACCAGGCTACGAAGCAGAAGCTCGGCGCGTTCCTGCAGGACCTGGCAGGATACGCGCAGACCCACAATGACGTGGTGCCGATTCTGGTGAAGTACAACTTCGTCCGCGTCCAGCAACAGCCGGCCACCACTCCGGCGGTCGCACCCGTCCTGCCAGTGAAATAGGAGCTTCCGGGGACGCCAGCGGGCCACCCCCGTTGCAGAGGCCGCCGGAGACGGCGGCCTCTACAACGGGCTTGGATTCCTTTGTTTGCCACGCTCGGTCATTTCGCGTACTCTCCGCCGCGTTCGCCATGAAGGAACGAAACACTCATCTCAGCGACCAGCTATTCGCCAAAGCCTGCGGCCTGATCCCGGGCGGCGTCAATTCCCCCGTGCGCGCCTTTCGCGGCGTCGGCGGTTCTCCGTTCTTCGTCCAACGCGCCCACGGCAGCCACATCTGGGACGCCGACGGCAACGAGTACATTGACTACGTCGGCTCGTGGGGGCCAATGATCCTCGGTCACGCCCAGGCGAAAGTCGTCCGCGCCATCCAGGAAGCGGCGCGCGACGGCACGAGCTTCGGCATTCCCAATCCGCACGAAGTCCGGCTGGCGCAAGTGGTGTGCGAAGCGTTTCCGAGTATCCAGAAAGTGCGCTTTGTCAGCTCGGGCACCGAAGCGACGATGTCGGCCATTCGCCTCGCGCGCGGATTCACGGGTCGGGACAAGATCATCAAGTTCGACGGTTGCTATCACGGCCACGCGGATTCGCTGCTGGTGAAAGCCGGTTCGGGCGCGACGACCTTCGGTCAACCCGACAGCGCGGGCGTCCCGGCTGATCTCGCCCGGCATACTCTGAGTTTGCCTTTCAACAACGAACAGGCCGTCCGCGACGCCGTGGCCGCGAACAAGGGCGCAATCGCGGCGATCATCGTCGAGCCGGTCCCGGCCAACGCAGGGCTGTACCTGCCCGCGCTGGGCTACCTGCAATTCCTCCGCGAGATCACAACCCAGAACGGCATTGTCCTCATCTTCGACGAAGTCATCAGCGGATTCCGTGTCGCCAAAGGCGGCGCGCAGGAACTGTCGGGGATCAAAGCCGACCTCACCTGTCTCGGCAAGATCATCGGCGGTGGCCTGCCCGTGGGTGCGTTCGGCGGACGCGCGGATATCATGGATCACCTCGCGCCGCTCGGCCCCGTGTATCAGGCGGGAACGCTCAGCGGCAACCCACTCGCCATGGTGGCCGGGATCACGACGTTGACCGAACTGTTCGCCGCGAATCCTTACCGGAGTCTGGAGAACGCCACGCGCGAACTCGCGCTCGGCATCGGCGAAGCCGCGAAGGCTGCCGGCGTGGCAATCCATCAGACGAGGCTCGGCTCGATCTTCTGTTCCTTCTTCACCCGCGTGGCAGTCACCGACTATGCGAGCGCGAAAACCAGTGATAAGAAGAAATACGCTGCGTTCTTCCACGCGATGCTCAAGCGTGGCGTCTATCTCGCACCGTCGCAGTTCGAGGTGGGCTTCGTTTCCACGGCGCATGGCGAAGCGGAAATCGCCGACACGATCAAGGCCGCGCAGGAAGCCTTCGGAGAGATTCGATGACGGAGCAACGATTCCGCAAGCTGAAGCTTGTACTCCTGACCGTTCTCGTTGGGAGTACAAGCTTTAGCTTGGCTGTTCCTGCTGCCCCCGCAGAAAACACCAGACCACCCGAAGTCTTCCCCATCTCCGAAATCAAAGCCGGACTCACCGGCACGACCTACACGGTCATGCAGGGCACGAAGATCGAGCCGATCCATACCGAGATCTGGGGCGTCCTCCCCAACGCGGTCGGCCCGGGACATCATCTCATCATCGGCAAACTCAACGACGAAAAGACACGCCTGACGTTCGCCGTGCACGGCATGAGCGGCAGTCCGCTCTACATCAACGGCAAAATCGCCGGCGCACTCTCGCGTCGGATTGCACCGTTCGAGAAGGACGCCTTCTGCGGATTCACACCCATCCAGGACATGCTCGATGTGGAGAAGTTCGATTCAACCGAGCCGCCGCGCCTGGTCGGCACCGGCAGGACACGGCTGAGTTCGCTCCAGAGTTGGTTGCGCCCCATTGCCGGCAAGGAAGGCATGGCGTTTTCCCCCTTGCTCATCCCGTTGACCATTGCCGGTCTGCCGCCCCGGGCATTCTCACTGTGGACGAAAGAACTGGCCGACCTGAACTTCCTTCCTGTGATGGGCGCGGGCGACGTCGGAGGCGAAACGACGACCGTGGACGGGCCGTTCGAGCCCGGCGCTCCATTGAGCGTAGTGCTGGCCCGCGGTACGTTCACCATCGGCGGCACCGGCACGCTCACCTATCGCAACGGCAACAAGGTGCTCGGATTCGGTCACCCAATGCTGTGGCTTGGCAAAGGGAGAATTCCGATGGCACGCGCCGAGATCATCGCCACAGTGCCGAGTTATCTCTACCCGTACAAGATTTCGCGCATCGGTCAGACCGTGGGCACGATCACCGAGGATCGCCTGACGGCGGTGGGCGGTGAAATCGGTCCCGCGCCGCGCCTGATCCCGATGAACGTCGAGATCGTGACGACGGCAGGCAAGACGAAGAATTACCCGATGGAAATCCTCGATCACGAGATGTTCACCGGCTCGTTGGTCCGCAGCGTGTTCAGCTCGATTACGATGCTGTCGCTCGATTTTACGCGCGAGTTCTCGATGGCGGTCGAGGCGAAAGCCGAACTTCACGGCCTGCCCGCGATGGCGCTCAAGGATTTCTACTCGGGCGAGGAAGGAGAGCGATTCGAAGCATTACTCGAGTTCGCCCGGAACGTGGACGAACTGCTGAACAACCCCATCGCCGAGGCGAAAATCACCAACGTCACCATCAAAGCCACCCTGGGCGAGCGTCGGCGTGAGTTCAACATCGAGGAGGCGTGGATCAACAAGGACACCGCCAAGCCCGGCGAGACCCTGCGGCTGCACGTGGCGTTGCGGGAGTTCCAGGGCGACAGACGGGTCGAGCGGTTCGAGTTTGCCTTGCCCGAGGAGATCAAGAGCGGCGAGGTCAAACTCCTCGTGGGCGACGCCGATGCGATGCGACGGGCGGAATCGGGATCCAGCACCGGTCTGACCATCACCAAGTCGGACTCGGTGACCATCGTTTCCTCAACCACGACTCGTGAGAACGCCCGCACCTTGCAGCAGATCATTGCGCGCATGAACGAAGCCCGCCCGCACAACTTCCTTTACTATCGCCTGAGCCGCACCACACCCGGCCAGTTGGTGCAGAATGAACGCCTGCCCTCTCTCCCACCGTCCGAGATGGCCGTGCGCGAATCACGGCGGTGGAAGGAAGGCGCGACCAAACTCAGCGACGCGGAACTGTTTGAAAAGCGGGTACCACTCGACGGTGTGCTGAACGGCAGCTCGGAACTGACGATCAAGATCGAGTAGCTCTCGAGCTCAGGCTTGAGTGCGATCTCACCTTCCAAGGCCCTGACCAGCATGCTTGGGATGCGCGCCGTCAAGAATCAACACCCATCCCGGCTTTCCGATTCCCGCGCGCCCGACTCTGCTTGCTTCGCGCTGATGCCTGATTATCTTCCCGCATACTCACGCGACACCGAAAGCGAATCCAGGAACAGGATTATGACAACGTCGAGCGACTTCCGGCCACGCACGCACCATCTCCACCCCCCTCATACGAAATTCTCACCGGCGCCACAAGCGCCGAGGGGAGCGGAACAGCCATGAGGGTCAAATCTTCAAACATCACAAACCGGGGGACGATGCGAGAATCAGAAAATCCATTTGTGAAATGTGAAGACCTGACCCGAATGGCGCTTAAAGTTATACAGTTGGAGGGAAAATGGGGGCTTCCGAGAAAGGCAGGCTCAGCGCTCGATAGGCTGGTCGCACAAGTCGAACAAATGATCGTAGCAGGAGAGCCTCTTGCGGAGAGGGTCATCTGGACGCTCCGCATGCCTTCACCTCAGCAGCTACAGCTTGCTAAGGATACCCTTGCTGCAAACCCGAACATTGGAACGGCCGGTGCAGCGACAGTGCAATTTGTCCAGGGCGCCCAAGGATTGTTCGACTTCTTGGTTGTGAAACTGGGACTCTAGTTTAGTGTGCAAGCATCTGATCCTCAAATTGAGGCGAGCCGTGAATAGGAATCTAGGCAAGCAATTGAGAAAGTGCTTCGATGAGCGAATGAAGAACCCGACTGCCCTATTTCCGAGAGGTAGCGACGAAGTCACCGGGGCTTGGCGGTTGCCTTTACGAGTGGAGAATTGGTCCCGACCTAATCTGTTTCCTTTTCTTGTGGCCTTCGCCGAAGGATGACCGCTTTACAGTCGAGGGTGCTTGGAGCCGCACGGGGGATTTTCCTAATTCAGCCTTGCCATCCGACCCCAATCAAGAGCTCATTGAACAGGAGGTACGGTTCCGCCTCTCATCGCTCTGGACAAAGAAAGATGTCTGGTGGTGGCTTGGTCGCGAGCCAACCTTACAGGACCTCATCAATGCAAGAGAGCAACCGCTTGACGACAAGATGCGGCATGTGGAGCCACAGGTTGACGCGGCTATACAAAAAGTAATGGAATATGCGTTGCCTTATTTCAAGCGGATTGCCGGCAAGTGCGAATACAATAAAGTGTGTAGTTGTTAAGCGAGTGCGACACCGAGTGAGATGCGGCCCTGGATTCCCATTACCCATCAGGAGTAATCGGACTCTGTCACGACTGGAGCGTTGATCCCGGCTGTTGCGACTGAAATCGACGCTGGTACGAGCGAAGAGCGCCCCGTAATTGAGCAGGGAGGTTAGAAGATATGTTAGCATCATCCTGCAACCATCCGTCGACCAAGGAAAGTACGAGTTCATCGGACAACTCTTCGCCAAGCGTAGCGCTGACCCGACCTCGCTTGAAATATAGGTATCCATTGCGTTCCATTAACTTGTGCCCTGATCCGCATTTGGACTCCATCGCCCAACCGATCGTTTGCTTTGCTTTGCGCATGCGCTGGGCACAAATGGGACAAAATGTGAAACCGACGCAAGCATCAATGTGGAGTCCCAGGTTACTAATCTCGTAGATCCTCCTTATCACCAGTGCTAGTTGGTTGTTAAGTTTTCTGCGGAGCTTGTTGTCCCGAAGCCAGAGTCGAATGGCGCCCATTGCCGAGCCCGCACCTGCGCCCACCACTCGAAGATTAGCGACTCTCGCAGTTGCATCTTCGGTTGGGCTCTTGATTTCCTCGAAATAGCGATGGCCATTGCAGCACCTCAACCCGTGGAGAAAAGGATCGAGCAGCCTATATGGCCTAAGTATTTCTCCACATGCCGGGCAAAAGAGGTGCCCTCCACGTTTGGTAATCACATAATGTCTGTTCAGACTCACTGAGCTGATTATTAGTACAGAGCACCGGCTATTGCTAAATCTATCTCGTCACAGTCGTGAATGCCCATCCGCCACTAAAGCAAACTTGTACCCCCTCTCGCAGGACCAATTTACCATATGGCGGACCATGGCCAAACAGGCGGATGCCCTTGCGGGATCGGTATGGGACCAAATACTGTTCCTTTGCCACCCGTTCCGAGAGTGAACTTCCACTCCAATCCAGTACCTGGCAATGGTCTTCCAGCAAAATCCACGATCGGTTGTACAATCGTGGGTCCTGTCGGATTGTAACCTCTCTTGGGTCTGATGATATAAATCGCGTCTTGGATTTCAACTTGAGGTAGCGCCATATACCACTTTGCCCACCAGCCAAATGGATATACGGTTTTCGTTACAAACTGAGGTCTGTCATCGAAGAGCCCATTCAGCAGCATCGGAATAGCGAACTGAATGAATCCGTAGTGGAGATACATTTTCCTCCTGCTCTTGTTCGTGGTCTTTCTGACAGTTCGTTCCAATTCATCGTACTCCGTCTGAGTGATTCCACTGCCATCCTGATGGCGCTCCACGAAATGCTGGATCTCAAGTTCTGCCATTACGTCATTGAGTTGAAGATCAACTGCGTACCCAACGACGAGAAGCGTAGAGAGTATCAGCAAATCCAAACCGGTAATGATGACTTGAACTGCCTGAAGCTCCAGAGTGCTCGTTGCCAGCAGCCCCAAAGGATCGGCATTATTGCATGGATCGCTATAAACATAGGCATACTTGTGCAGGCTCTGCGGATCGAAATTGCTACCTGCGAATGGATCGAGCGAGCTAAACCTTCCCGTGTTTTGATTGTAGTACCGCGCCCGCAGATAATACTGCTGCAAGCCGGTGTCGAACTACTCACCGGCATAAAGGAAGGTGGTCAGTGGACTGTTGATGGTGGACGGTTGCGATCCGAGCGAGACACCGTAGGCGTCGTAGTTGTAGCGAGCACCAGACGCGATCGCGCCGGTGCCGTCCGTCAAAATCCGGGTCGAGCCGTGGCTGTCGTATCCAAGGTAGTGGGTGGCCGGGGGGCGAGAAGCGTTAGCTGCTCACGCATTCTGCGCGACAGGACGGCAACCTTCGAAATGCTAACCGCAATTCAGTGGGTGGCCGGGTCTCCTGAATCTGCTGTCTCGGGTGTAATGATTGTACCCTCAGCTATAACTTTGTCGCCAACGTAAAGCTGAAAGCGCACACCTTGCCTCAAAAGATGACGCGGAGCGTTTTCGGGAACTAGGAAGCTGGTTATCGCTTGAGTCGTATGTCCCCACGCAGCCGGAGGTTCGTCATACTCCAATACTAAACTCCAAGCTACGGCAGGCCAATGTTTCAAATATTCGGCATCCTCGAATCTCGCCACAGTCGAGAAGTAGGGTCCCGGAGGCGGGGCACTCGCACCGGTTTCACTCGGCCGGATCCACTTAATTTGTGCGGTTGCTTTCTTACTCACTGGGAAATGGAGGTGTGGCCTTTCGGATGATGGCGTTAACAATTTGTCTTACTTCCGCGTAATATGCGGGTCCGATTCCATCAAGTTTTGTCCATGAGTGCCACTGACTCATCGAGTTGGCTGGCACTTGTACCTCAAGCACCGTGAAAGGTTCGCCTTTGTACATGCTATTACCCCACGTTACAGCATCGTCGTATGTCGTTGCAAAGTACTTTCCAGGTATGCCCTGTGGCCCTACCTGAAACTGCTGTGTATTAATCGCCTGTTCTGCTTCGGCGTGAGATACAGCACGATAAAGGGTTACAGTTGGAGAGGGAGGAGACGATGGGGGTGGGATCGGCTCGGCTGCAGCCCTTCCGAGAACGGACATAAGCAGCATTGTGTTTAGGAGCGCTGCCGCTGTCGCAAGCTTTTCTTGTCGGGTTGACTTGGAGGAAGTTAAGACACCCATCATGAACCACAGCTCTTGGATCAGTACCGTCTCTGCAAAACTCAGGATGGTCACTGCCACCAGACCTTGCAGCGTGAGGCCTGAGGCTAACGCAGCGGTCATGGCTGCAAGGATTAACGGCGCTTCAACAAGTAGGAAGAAAGTGACTGCTGCGGTCAGCCCTGACAGAAACAGTGCTGAAATGGGATCCTGCTTCTTGACAACCGTCAGGTACACGAAAGACACAATGAAGGTGATGACCGTTACGATGGTGATTTCCAGCAGCGAAAGGGCACCGGTGGGGTCAATGTGATTGACGGGATCATTGTGGGCGTACTCATACTTGTGCAGCAACTGTGGGTCGGACTTGCTTCCTGCAAATGGGTCAATTCGGTGAAATCTTCCGGTGCTCTGGTTGTAATACCGGCCCCGCAGGTAATACTGCTGCAAGCCCGCATCGAACTGCTCACCGGTGTAGAGAAGCGATGTGAGTGAGGGGTTGAGCGTCGAGGGCTGAGAACCCAGCGAGACGCCGTAGGCGTCGTAATTGTAGCGGCCGCCGGAGGCGATTGTGCCACTGCCATCGGTCAAAATCCGCGTGCTGCCGTGGCCGTCGTATCCAAGGTAGTGGGTGGCCGGGAGTCAGAAGCGGCGCGTGCGTTCACCATCGCCGAGCGGAAGGAACAGCTCGAAACGCGGACCGAGTATCAGTTCAGCGGGAGAGCAGCGGTGGAGGAATCAACATGGCGCGGAGGAGGTGACAGGATCACGACGAGTCCCTTTGTGCGTTGTGCAGACCTGACCCTGCTTGCCACAACGATTGCCCCGACCCGATTCTGCTGCGCAGAACGTTTACTTCTCGCTCCCACCGTGCTTCTCGATTAGCTGAGCTACATGGGTATGTTTCGCTTGCAAAGCACAAGCCAATGGAGTGTGCCCATCAAGAGTGCGCGAGTTGATTGCTGCCCCATGTGCGATGAGAAGTTCAACAATATCCGTATCGTCATTCTCAAGCGCAGCGACGTGCAGAGGTGACCTTCCAAGGCGATTTGTGGCATTTGGATCCGCCCCTTGGCTAACAACAAACTGACATATCGTCCTCGTTTCCCCATACATGCAAGGTGTAGTGGAGCGACACCGTATGTATCCTGTAAACTCACGCTTGCGCCGTTACTGATCAACAGCTCCGCCAGGATCCAGTTGGTGTGAACAATGGCTTCACTTAAAGTGGATGTGCCGCTAGCATTTGTGGAGTTTACGTCAGAACCCCGGGCCATAAGCAGTTCAGCAATCCCATTATGGCCAAGCGAGACGGCAAGAAACAAAGGCGTCCTCGCTCCGCGCTTCTCTCTAGCGTTCAGATCGGCCGCTCTGTTGATAAGAATCTCCACGGTCTGTTTGTGATCTCCGATAGCTGCGTCATGGAGTGGAGTTTGGCCATGCTCATCTCTGGAATTAACGTCCGCGCCTCTTGCCAGAAGAATTTCCGCAATTACGGAGCGTCCACCCCGAGAGGCAATGTGCAAAGGGGTACGAAGATGAGAGTCTCTCGCGTCAACAAGGAATGGAAGGCAAGTGGTAAGTGATCGGACAAGGAAAATGTTGTCCGCTTGTACGGCACGGTGAAGAGGGGTGAAATAGGCAATCCCCACAATAAGCAGCAAGACACCAATTGCGGAATAAGCGAGTATTCTGTATATCCTGCGCCTCGTCATTGGACGGTTGTTCGCTGAGTCCCAATTACTCCCCGGTCCGAACTTCTTCAAGAATGTTAAACGTCCAACCGACGTTGCTGTTTCCCAGATAAGGACTGTTCGGACCAAACCAAGCGTCGGAGAACCGTGCCACTGCAACGCCTCCAGGCCCTAGATACCACCAGAATAT
>CAZOTB010000045.1:36523-41063 GCA_964582645.1 uncultured Verrucomicrobiota bacterium
TTCGTTCTTCTGGGGTCTCCAGTACCCGGAAGGTAAAACGAAGGACTGGTTAACTGCTCAGCAAGCATAGACAAATTGCCGTTGTAATTGTTCCAGACGCTTCGCGGTACAACGATAAGACCGTTCCATGGTTGATGCGGTGATGTTAGGCCGGCGCCTTGCTGCGTTATTTCTGCGGTAAAAAGAACTGTATTGGTAAGGCGCTGGAGCAGGCCGGTCGTGACTACGGAGCGTTTCTGATCCTCAACAGCTTCGCTGCAAGACTGTGAGCCGCAAAGATAATGAAGTGACGGAAGATTTGTTGCGATATCGTGAAGTTCGCCCGGATCATATAGTGGCGTTGAACCGAGAGGCACATTTGAGTTGGCGCCTTCATAAACTGGCATGGTATTCGTAATATACTTAACTCCCTCATTCACATTGCCAAACCATCGACCTCTGAGCCGGCCTTGGAACCGCCGCTGTGATGTCGAGATATTGGGAAGGAGCAACACTACCAATATCTCTATGATCGCGATTACAATCAAAAGCTCTATGAGCGTGAACATTCCGCTGGGATCGGTCCCAACCACAGGATCTCCATGCGCATATGCGTACTTGTGCAGGCTCTGGGGATCAAAGTTGTTACCGGGGAAAGGATCAAGTTGACTGAACCTCCCCGTGCTCTGGCTGTAATACCGGGCCCGCAGGTAATACTGCTGCATTCCAGTATCGAACTGCTCGCCGGTGTAGAGCAGCGAGGTCAGAGCCGGACTAACAACTGAGGATTGAGCGCCGAGTTGGACCCCGTACGCGTCGTAATTGTACCTGCCGCCGGAGGCGATGGCACCGTCACTGTCAGTCAGAATTCGTGTTGACCCATGCCCGTCGTAACCAAGGTAGTGGGTGGCCGGGGGGGGCGGGCGGGAGAATCAACTGATTGAGGACGGGATGGCTATGGGGCCGGAACCGGCAAGCCGGTAAGGAACGCGTGAACCATTCTGTCAATTGTCAAGGACTGACCCTAATGACCCTGACAACCACAGGATAGATCGTCTCGACGACGTTCCCCCGGGCGTCGTAGCAAAGTGGGAGAAGCCGGCGAAGGATACCAAGATCATTCCGTTCCCGATTGAGCGCGTGCGGTTCGGGGAAACGCGAACCGTCGCGTTTCGGGTGAAACAAGCGGCGTGAGCCAGCAACCCGCACTTCCACCGACGTCGATTCACGCCAGACGTGTGCTGCGATCCAGTTGGCGGTGCCTCGAAATTCCGTCCTGAGTCATTTATCACATCCGTAAAATCGCTTCCGCCACGGTCTCACGTCCGCTTAACAACCACAACCTGCCCGAAAAGGGGGGTTTTTCAGCAGAACCGAATCAAAAGATGTGTGACCCCCAATTCCCCCCCAAATTCCCTGACCCTGTTACTTGTGCACGACCAATGGTAAGACACCACCCCATCGACGTAGAGCGAGCAACAGTCTCGGACTGAACAAGCATGCCAACAGCAGAAAATGCATAAATCGCTGATACAAGGGTCTGTGGAAGTAAAGAAGTCTTTCGAGCAGATGGAATTGGCTCTCCCAAATCGCGCACATAGCCACAAACACGAGCAGGTTGATTATGCCTATCCCGATCCAGTGTATGCGGCACCTAAACGCACAGCCTAGAAATAGAATTACTGCCGCGCCCGGTATGAATCCGTAGATCATCCTGTACAGGAAAATGGCCGCTCCATCGCTCAGGATAATAATCGGCGGCGACACCCCTTCAATGGGACTCCTGAATCCGAAAACATTCCTCTCGATCAAGTAGATTGCCTCTTGAACCAGGATAAGCAGGACCGTTTCGATGAGCGCCAAGCAAATCGCAGTCCACAATGAGAGTAGCGCAGTTCGTCCGATTTCAACACTAGAACTCGACTCTTTCGTCATAGAGCAGGTCGATTATCCCGTACCCCAACTGTACTCTATCGTTCATTCGGTCAAAGCTGAATTGTGTGCCTTGATTTGTAAAACGATCAGTGAATGCCTGTCGGACAATTTCCGAGCCAAGGCCACTGGACATCGTGCTGTTGAGGTCTCTGATTATCCTCTGTTTCAAGCTGGGCGGTTCGCCGGCGAAGTAAATGATCGTAAAGTCCTCCAGCTTTTGCTGCTCGAAATCAACAAGACCATAATCGAGCTGCTTGCCTCGCTGTCCAACAAGCCCCGGCACTTCTAATCCTTGCTTCAGACGAATGAAGTTCGCTGTGTTCCATGCGAAGAGGTACGCATTTGCCTCGCGGAGGTATTTCTCCGTTTCGTCTCTGATCAGCCACAAATTGATCCCGTCCGCTGCTCCGATACCAATTCTTCCCGTGACTATCGCAGCGGCGAGGAACCACTTGCTACGAATAGCTTACGCGTTAGCGGGATCATTAAGCCTAGCGTCGTAGGATCGATACGCCAGACTGCGTTTGGCTATCGTCGTTTTGCTCTCCACTTGACGCTCGAGGTAAGCCTGTTCACCGGGTTTGAGGTCATAGTGATATTGAGAGCCTATTGCATCCACGACACTCGTGAGATCTATCTCCGCCTCGCCAGACGGATCCGATCCGTTTATCGGATCCCCATGCGCATACCCGTACTTGTGCAGGCTCTGGGGATCAAAGTTGTTCCCCGCAAACGGATCCAACCTGTTGAATCTTCCGTTGTTCGGGTTGTAATACCTCGCCCGCAGGTAATACTGCTGCAAGCCGGTGTCGAACTGCTCGCCGGAATGCAGCAAGGAAGTGAACGAAGGGTTGACGGTCGAGGGCGGAGCACCGAGGGAAACGCCGTACGCGTCGTAGTTGAAGCGCCCGCCGGAGGCAATTGCACCATCGCCATCCGTCAGAATTCTCGTCGAACCGTGGCCGTCGTATCCAAGGTAGTGGGTGGCCGGGGGTTCAGATGCGGCGACGGCTCGTGCAAGTCAGGCGCAGCCGGTTCATGCGTTCATGGGAACGCGGGGCAAGACTCTGGCTTCGACTGCGACTCACTTAAGAAGAAAAGCAAGCTTCGTGATCAGTTCTTTGGGACCTGCGATGTCCACATCATAGGCGGCGTCGTCGTCGCAGAAGAGCTCCAGCCAGAGCGCAGTTTGCCGATCCTCATACTTCACTTCGAATTTCAGTCGCGCAGCTTGGTCCACAGACAATCCTTCAGCTGTCGTTTTGATCTCGTTCATCTCCTGTTGGCCGAAGCCGCTCTGGACACACTTTTCGATAGCCCGCAACACTTTCGATAATCCGGAACCATCCAGATTCGCGCTCCATTCCGCTAAACCTTTAGGAAACGAATCCTGGGTGAGGTGATTTGCGGCGCATTGGTTCCTCGCTAGTAGGCGTTTGATTTTCCCATAAGTCTTCTTTATGTGAGCTTTGTGCGAGAAATCTGGCTTGTTCAACGCTGCCTCGCAGAGTGGCAAAGCTTCTTTCACATGAAGACGAGCCAGTGCCTCCAATGCGGATGCAGCCACCTCCGGATCCTTCGCTCCTTGGAGGAGATAGGATATTGCGTCCGCATTGCCGATCCTAAGTAATCCAAACGTGAATGAATGTCGCACTTCGCCGAAATGCTTGTCCAATAGCATCTGGCCAAGCTCGTGTACTGCGCTCTCATCAACAAGTTCAGCCAGCTTCATTGCCAAGCTCGAATACCAGATGTCATCCTTCCCAGCGTTCTGCTTAAGTGTGGTCAGCAAGATCCCGCAGGCTTCACGCTGCTGAGATCGAGTTGGTTCTCCAGTCCGAAAGGCACCGGCGATGACTGCAAGCATGTTGAACGAGAAGGGACTTCGCAACAACTCAAGCAGGTCTGCGGCGTAGCGGTGACACAAAATGGGATTATCGTATATTTCGGCTAGTCCGTGTTGAATGCCTCGGTCGTGGAGCCAAGCATTCACTTGTTCTTTCTCTTCAAGGTATGTCATCGATCAGCTAGTAGGCTTCCAGGAGAATTCTCCCGTCATTCGCGAGCTGTTGGATGGTGGACGAGATGGTTTGAATTCTACTTCCGTCAAAGACTATGGTCATTTTTCCACCAATGCCTTCCATGTAGCTGAAATAATCATCCAGTTGCTGGGTCCAAGTCAAATTCTTCACTGACTTTACTTCGATCAATACACGCAGTTGCTCGTTGAGGTAATCGGGGATTCTCCACCTCGGACCGGCTTGAAATCCCTGTCGTATTGCCCTGACACCCAGAACAATTTCCTCAAATGCCCTGCCACGTGCAAGATCGGCGATGGAATTCGAGGACGCGTATTCCGTTTCATTCCGGGCGACTTTTGCTTCGGTGTAAGATCCACTTTCACTCTCATCGAAGAGATCCGCCAGGAAAAAGATGGCACCGAGCGCGGCCGAGTATGTTCCGATGATTTGTTTGACAATGCTGACGGCTGTCTTCGCCAATTGGGCAACAATCTGCTGGGCCAGCAAGAAACTGAGATGTGAAAACAGAACGAGGAACTCTGCGTCGAGTCCTAGCCCGAGTTCGTCAACCGACACGGGAAATCTCGGAATTTTCGCCTTGCGGC
>CAZOTB010000046.1:0-35265 GCA_964582645.1 uncultured Verrucomicrobiota bacterium
CGGACGACCCAATGCCTCGTGATAGGAATGAAAGAACCGCAGCCGGTCAGTCAGGTTCAAGCCGCGCAGAAAGATCAGGTTCAACTGTTGCAGGTTCTTGAGAAGCAGGCGGCGCGGCGGTCGGGCGAAGATCTCCGTGCGATCATTGTCGAGCAACACAAACCGCGTCCCCTGCCCGATTCTTTGCACGAGGAGGTTGTTCAGCCGCAGATCTCCGTGCGCCACGCCCGCGCGGTGCATGCGGCCGACAAACCGACCGAGCTCGTAAAGGAATGGCCACAACCCCGCGCGTGAATTGCGGGCCGAAACAAGCGACTTCAAATGCTCTGAGAGCGGGCTGGCATTCGCGACTTCCTCGCAAATGAGGATGCTCTCGACGACGAACGGGCCACGGCAACGCTCTGCGAAGGCAAGCAGCCTCGGGCCTCCGAAGCCCATTTCTTCAAGCCTGCGAGTCTGCTCCCAGAAATTGCGCGCGCGGGAAGGACGGAACAGGCCTTTGGCGAGGGCGAGCAGGTTTTTGGGCTCGATCTTCTTGCAATAGACAAACCGGTCCCCGAGTTGAAAGCGAAAGGTAAAGCTGCGTCGAATCCTGCCTTTGCGCGTGGCGAAGAAGCCGGGCAAAGATTCCGGTTGAGCAATGACCGGCTCGAGGTATGGACGAAGCGCTCCTGCCTCATCGGGCCCGGCGAAGTGGAATCGGAAGCCCGCGACTGTTTCGATGGGCGCATCCATCGCGAAAGCCGGCAGCGTTACAACGATGCCAGTAGCTCGTTGACCTCCTCGAGCGGGCCGTCGTGGTGCTGTTCGATGGCGAGACGCCGGGCCGTCTCGAGGGTGGTTTTCGCTCCCGGCTTGTCGCCGAGTTGAAGCTGACACCGCGCAAGCAGGATCGTCGGAAACATCCAATCGGGCTTCTTCTCGATGCAGGCACGGAGTAACTCCGCAGCTTCGGAAAGATGACCTGCATCGAACTGCGCCTTCGCGAGACTGAATCGGGCGAGATCGTTTTGCGGATTCTTCGCGAGCATCGCGGTGTATCGCGCGATTGCGTCCTCAGCCATAGTACCTCCGCGAAGCGAGGCGGGCCGGAATGCCCGCCCTACTTCTTCTCTTCAGTCCCGCCCTGCTTCGACTTCGCTTCGCTCTTCTCGGTCTCGGCAGGCGCGGCTTCAGCGACACCTTCGACGAATTGGAGCAACGCCATCTCGGCCGCGTCCCCCACCCTCGGACCGAGCTTGATGATGCGCGTGTATCCGCCGTTGCGTTGCTGGAACCGCGGCGAGATGTCGGCGAACAGTCGCTTTACCGTGCGTTCCTGCCTGAGGATCAAGATGGCACGCCGGCGGTTGTGGAGTGTGCCCTTCTTGCCGAGGGTCACGCACTTCTCCGCGAGCGGGCGCGCGGCCTTCGCCTTGGCGAGGGTGGTGCGCACCTGATTGTGTTGAATGAGTGAACAAACGAGGTTGGCCAGCATGTGCTTGCGATGCATGCTGGTGCGACCGAGTTTGACGTCGTTTCGACGATGACGCATATGGCTCCAGAGAACAAATCGCGCCGCGCAGCCCCGAGGGCCGCCACGGGCTATTCCTTCTCCGCCTCCTTTTCCACTTGCGGCGCCGCGGCTTCGGCGGGGGCCTCGGCTTTGGGCGCCTCGATCAGTCCCGCTTCGAACGTCATGCCGAGAGTCAGCCCGAGATCGGAAAGCTTCTTCTTGATCTCGTTGAGCGACTTCTTGCCGAAGTTCCGGTACTTGAGCATCTCCTGCTCGCTTTTCATCGCCAACTGTCCCACGGTGGTGATGTTCGCGTTGTTCAAGCAGTTGGCGGCGCGCACGCTCAACTCGATTTCGTTGACGCTCATGTTGAGGAGCTTCTTGAGCTTGGCCTGCTCATCGCTGACCCGCGTTGTGGTCTCCTCGAACTGGATTTCTTCCTTGTCGTACTCGACGAAGACATCCAGGTGATGACGAAGGATCGCCGAGCTCTGCAGGAGCGCGTCGTCGGGGGTGATGCGGCCATCGGTCCAGATCTCCATGATGAGTTTGTCGTAATCGGTGCGCTGGCCGACACGGGTATTCTCAACGTCGTATCGCACGCGCGTCACGGGCGAGAACAGCGAATCAATCGCAATCACGCCGATCGGCTGGTCCGGGCGCTTGTTCTCCTCCGCAGGGCAGAAGCCGCGTCCCACGCGCACATCGAACTCCGCCTCGAACTTTTGCTTCTTGTCGAGATGGCAGATGACGTGATCGGGATTGAGCACTTCGAGCGTGTTGTCCAGCGTGATCTCGCCTGCGGTCACAGGACCTTCCTTGTTCACGGAGAGCGTGATCGTGCGAGGGTCGCGCGTGTGGCTCTTGAACAGCACCTTCTTGAGGTTGAGCACGATATCGGTGACATCCTCGACGACGCCGGGGATGCTCTGAAATTCGTGCTGGACGCTTTCGATCTTGATCGAGGTGATCGCCGCGCCTTCGAGCGAACTGAGCAGCACGCGACGAAGCGAGTTGCCCAGCGTGTGGCCGTAGCCGGCTTCAAATGGCTCGGCGATGAACTTGGTGTACGTGGCCGTGGCGGTAGCTTCATCCTTCGACAACCGCTTCGGCATTTCGAACCGACCTAAACGAACTGGCATGTGTGTCTCCTGGTTTGCTGATGCAATCTAGTCCCGAAAGCCATTCGGAACTCGTATATCAGCGTGCTAACAGTTTCCGCCCGTGGCTGCGGGCCGGGTACAACGAAATTATCGCGAATAAAACTCGACCACCTGGCGGACGTTCACGTTGGGCTTGATGTCGTCCAGCGTCGGAATCCGCACGACCTGGCCCCGCATGGCTTCGCGGTTCACCGACAACCAATCCGGCACGGTCACGATCTGTGTCGCCTCGATGTTTCTCTGGAACAACTGTTTCGCCCGGGGCGATGTGCCCGCCTCAATCGTGTCGCCCGCCTTGACGTTGAACGAGGGAATATCCACGCGTTTGCCGTTCACGCGGACGTGTCCATGGCTGATCAGTTGCCGGGCAAACGGACGCGTGGTGGCGAAGCCCATCTTGAAGGCGATGTTGTCCAGCCGCGTCTCGAGCAGTTGGATCAACGTCTCCGTCGTCACACCGCGCTTCTTGCGGGCGTTCTCGAACACGCGTCGGAACTGGCGCTCGAGCAGTCCGTAGGTGTAACGGAGCTTCTGCTTCTCGGCGAGCGCTTCGGCGTAATCGGTCATCTTGCGGCGCGACTTCGGGCCATGCACGCCGGGCGGATAGTTCTTCCGCTCGAGATACTTGGATGCCCCGAATATGGGCGTGCCGTACCGGCGACTGATGCGAACTCGTGGACCTCGATACCGTGCCATTAGACTCTCCTCTTCTTCGGCGGACGACAACCGTTATGCGGGACGGGCGTGACGTCCTTGATGACCGTGATCTCGACCCCGGCAGCCTGCAACGCGCGAATGGCGGACTCACGTCCCGTGCCCGGGCCTTTGACCCGGACTTCCAGTTCCTTCAACCCATGCGCCTGGGCCTGGCGGGCGCAATCCTGCGCCACCATCTGCGCCGCGTAGGCGGTGCTGCGTCGCGAGCCCTTGAACCCGACCCGGCCCGCACTGGACCAGGCGATCACGTTGCCGTTCTGATCGGTGATACTGACAGAAGTGTTGTTGAACGTCGCCAGGATATGGGCGATGCCGGACACGACGTTCTTGCTCCCTTTGGCCTTCTTCTTGACCACCGGCGTGGCGGCCTTTTCGCCCTCGGCCAACACATCGGCTGCCGTGGGAGGCGCCGCGGGAGCAGCAGCGGCCGGTGCCGCAGCGCCCTCGGCGGGCTTCTTTGCGGGAGCCTTCTCGCCCGCGGGTTTGGCTTCGGCCTTCGCCGGAGCGGATTTTCCTTCAGCCTTGGCTGCCGGCTTTGGTTTCGTTGCTTCTTTTGCTGGTTTCTTCTCTTCCGCCATAAAGTCTCTCTTGGTTACGGCTTCGCCGCGGCTTTCGTTTCCTTCGCGCGTTGCACGCCCACGGTCTTACGCGGGCCTTTGCGCGTGCGTGCATTGGTCTGCGTGCGCTGACCGCGGACGGGCAGGCCTTTGCGGTGCCGCACACCGCGGTAGCAGTTGATCGCCATCAATCGCTTCAGGTTCATCGCGATCTCACGACGCAGGTCGCCTTCGACGACAAATTTGTTTCGCGCAATGCAACCCGTGATCTTGGTGAGTTGATCATCGGTCAGGTCTTTCGCGCGGATGCCGGGATCAACCTGCGTTTCCTGAAGAATCTGGACCGCCCGCGAGGGACCGATGCCGTAGATGTAGCGCAGCGCGATCTCGATGCGCTTGTTATCTGGAACGTCCACGCCGAGTAATCTCATAACTATCCTTGTCGCTGCTTGTGCCGCGGGTTGGTGCAAATCACGCGGATCACCCCTTTGCGACGCACAATTTTGCAGTGCTCGCACATTCGTTTGACTGATGGTCTGACTTTCATCTCTACTTTCCGGCAGTCACGACTGCCTGTAAACAATTCTTCCCTTTGACAAATCGTACGGCGACAGTTCAATCATCACCTTGTCGCCCGGCAGGATGCGAATGAAATTCAATCGCATCTTGCCCGAAATATGCGCCAGCACACGATGTCGGTTCGGCAGTTCCACCCGAAACATCGTGTTCGGCAAGAGCTCGACTACCGTCCCTTCGACTCGAATTGACTCTTCTTTAGGCACGTCAGTATTTCCGGACCGTCCTTCGTGATCAGTACCGTGTGCTCAAAGTGCGCCGCCGGCTTTCGATCGCGCGTCACCACCGTCCACCCATCGTCCAGCAACACCACGTCGTGCTGTCCCATGCACGTCATCGGCTCGATGGCAATAGTCATTCCCGGCCTGAGCTTGGGATCGGGTCCGGGCGCTACGTAATTTGGCACCTGCGGCTCCTCGTGCAGCTTGCGGCCTACGCCATGTCCCACGAACTCACGAACCACCGAGAAACCGTGACTGGTAACGAGAGATTCTACTGCCCGCGAAATGTCGGATATTCTATTGCCCGACTGCGCTTTGTCAATGGCCGCGTAGAGAGCCCGCTCGCTCACTGTAAGTAGCTCCTGCACACGGGGTTCGACCAATCCCACCGCCACCGTGGTCGCGGTGTCTCCCACCCATCCGTTGAGGATAATCCCCACGTCCAGACTGACAACGTCCCCATACTGCACCCGACGGTCGGATGGAACGCCGTGTACCACCTCTTCGTTCACGGAAACGCAAATCTGCCCGGGAAAACTGCCGCGATATTTGTAGAACGGACTTTTTCCGCCCCGCGCCATGATCATCCGCGCGGCTGCGTCATCCAGTTCTTTCGTAGTGCGCCCCGGGACGATCATCGCCACCAGCTCGGTCATGATCTCCATCGCAGCGACACACGACTGTCGCACGTACACGAGGTCGCGCTCTGTCTTGATCGGAATCATGCCACCGCCTTCAGGACTTCCTCGAACATCTCGGACGGACCCAGGTCGCCATCAATCTTTCGCAGCGTGCCCTGCCGCTGGTAGTAATCCCACAAACCCTGCGTCTGTTCCTGGTACACCTTGAGTCGCCGCAACACCATCTCGCGCGTATCATCGGGACGATGCTTGAGCGGAGCGTGACAGTGGTCGCACTCGTCTGCCACCGCGGGTGGCAGCCTCGTCAGATGAAAGTTCGCTCCGCACTTCGAACAGACACGACGGCCTTCGATCCGACGGATAATCATGTTCACCGAGGGATCGAGTCCGATTACGACGTCGAGCGGCTTCCCCACTTTCTTCAAACGCTCGTCCAGCAGTTCGCCCTGACGCAACGTCCGTGGGAACCCGTCGAAGATGAAACCGTCGTCGGTCGTGTGCGACGCCATCCATTCATCCACAAGCCCGAGCACTACGTCGTCGGGCACCAATTCGCCGTTGTCAATGAACTGCCGGGCCAGCCGACCGAGTCCGGTGTCGGCATCCATGGCCTCTCGAAAAATCTCACCCGTGGAAACGTGCGGGATCCCAAACTTCTCGCTCAACATCCTCGCTTCAGTTCCTTTGCCGGAGGCAGGCGGGCCAAGAAAAACGATCCGCCGTTTCATGCTGCGCCGCGATCAATGCCACAGTTTCCCCAGCAACCAACTCAGGGCAATCATGCCTGCGATGCCGACCCCGATCCAGATCCAGATCCGTTCGCTGCCTGCGGCGCCCTCGGCGGGAGTCGAGAGCGTGGTCCCGAATGCCGCGCGGCCCCGGAGTTTTCCTTTGCGCAGGAAGCCATCATAGTGGCGGGTCAGTAGATGCGTTTCCACTTGTCGCATGGTATCGAGCATGACGCCGACGGCAATGAGCATGCTCGTCCCGCCGAAAAACTGGGCGGTTTGGTAGGGAATTTTCACCCACCAGGACAATACAATCGGCAAGACCGCAATGATCGTCAGGAACGCCGCGCCGCCAAAGGTGATGCGAGTCATGGTCTTATCGAGGAAATCCGCGGTCTGCTTGCCGGGACGGATGCCGGGAATGTAGCCGCCGTGCTTCTTGAGGTCCTCGGAGATCTGAATCGGCTGGAACTGCGTCGCCACCCAGAAATACGCAAAAAAGAACATCAGGATGGCATACAGGCTCAGGTACACAACGTGGGATTCATTGAACAGCCGGGAGAGCGATTGGAAGATGCCCAGCTTCCACTGCGCGTACGCCAGATCGAAAATCTTCGAAGGAAACATCAGAATCGCCTGGGCGAAGATGATGGGCATGACGCCGCTGTAGTTGACGCGCAACGGCATGAAGGTGGTCCCGCCGGTGGTCATTTTGCGGCCCACCATTCGTTTCGCGTACTGCACGGGAATTTTGCGCTGCGCCTGCGTCACCGCAATGATGCCGGCAATGACTGCGAGCAACATGCCGATCATCATCAACGCGTGGAAGATGTTGTAGTTCTGCGCCTGCCCCGTGGCGGCGGGATTGTAGAACAACTGGAAGGTCAGATAGATCGCGTTTGGCAGACGCGCCACGATTCCGATGGTGATGATCAGGGAGATGCCGTTCCCGATCCCGAGGGCGGTGATCTGTTCACCCAGCCACATCAGAATGAGGGTGCTGGTCGTCATGCAGATGACCGCCAGCAGGCGAAAGCCGATGCCGGGGTTCGCGACGACCTGCACGTTGGTCAGAGCAGGACCGAACAATGAATCAGGACGCTCGAACCCAACCGACATCAGGTAGCCCTGAATGAAGCAGAGCACTACCGTCAGGTAGCGCGTGTACTGGATGAACTTCGCGCGTCCCTGCTCGTGCTCCCGCACCATCCGTTGCAGGGAGGGAACGACCGCCGTCATCAACTGCATGATGATCGAGGCGCTGATGTACGGCATGATGCCGAGCGCGAACGTCGAACAGTTCTCGAGGGCGCCGCCGGTGAAGATGTTGTAGAGGCCAAGGAATCCGCCGGCGGCCCCGGCATCGGTCGCGGAGGCGAGCGCGTCCTTGACCGCCATGGGGATGACACCAGGCAGCGGAATCGCGGCGCCGATTCGGCAGATTGCCAACAACGCCAGCGTAAAGAGAATCCGCTTGCGCAGTTCCGGGATCTTGAAGCAGTTCGCGAAGGCGGAAATCATGGGCGAAGATTATGCCTTGGGCTCGGCCGTCGCCGCGGGTGCGGACTCTGCCTTGGGCAGGTGGGTGCGCTTGCTCTCGACCCGGATCATTTCACACTGCCCGCCCGCCTTGGCGATCTTGTCCTTCGCCGATGCGCTGAACGCGTGCGCCTTTACGGTAAGTTTCTTCTTCAACTCCCCGCCGCCCAAGACCTTCAAGCCGTCGAGAAGGCTGCGAACGATACCCTTCTCCTCCAGCGTCTGCGGGTTGACCTCGGCACCGTCGTCGAATGCGTTGAGTTGCTCGACATTCACTACCGCGTACTCGGTGCAAAATTCGGCATTATTAAACCCGCGCTTCGGGATGCGACGGATGAGCGGCATCTGGCCGCCTTCGAACCCGGGGCGGATGCTGCTGCCCGTACGCGCGGTCTGGCCTTTGCCGCCGCGGGTGCTGGTCTTGCCGTGACCGCTGGATTCGCCGCAGCCAAGGCGCTTGACCCGGTGCTTGGCGCCGGGGCGATTGGTGAGTGTGTGCAGACGCAGAGCCATAAATCTATTTCGCCTCGTTGTTCTTTTGGATGCCGCGGATCTCGTAGATCTCATCGCGCATCCGCAGGTTGTGGAGCGCGTCCACGGTTGCCTTGACCACGTTGATCTTGTTACTCGAACCGAGCGATTTGGAGAGCAGGTCGCGGATGCCTGCCGCCTCAACCACGGCGCGGACACCCCCACCGGCGATGACGCCCGTGCCCGGCGACGCGGGACGAAGCAACACGCGTGCGCCCGCAAATTCGGCCTCGACAGAGTGGGGAATGGTCGAAGCCACCATCGGCACCTTAGCCATTCCACGACGGGCGGCATCGGTCGCCTTGCGAATTGCGTCGGCGACCTCATTTGCCTTGCCCAGCCCGTAGCCGACCTTGCCATTGCCATCTCCCACCACGACCAACGCGCTGAAGTGAAAGCGTCGCCCGCCTTTGACAACCTTCGCGGTGCGGTTCACGTCAACGACCTTCTCGGTCATCTCGCTGCCGCGATCGCCGCCGGCCCCGTCCTCGCCTTCGGAGGGTCGGCGGCCAAAGCCGCCGCGACGTCCGCGACGCGGCTGGTTTGAGGCGGATGTCTGGGTTGACGCTGGTGCTGGCACTCGGTTCTCCTTCAATTAGAATTTCAGGCCCGCTTCTCGTGCGGCATCGGCGAGGGCCTTGACCTTGCCGTGGAATTTCCATCCGCCGCGATCAAACACGACCTGTGAAATCTGCTTCTCCAACGCCTTCTGCGCGGCCAGGGCACCGATGCGCTTGGCGCCCGCCACGTTTGATTTCACCTCGGCGTTGACCTTCTTGCCCGCGGTCGAAACGGCCACGAGCGTTTTTCCAGACAGGTCGTCAATGAACTGCACGTGGATGTTCTGATTGGTGAAACACACGCTGAGGCGGGGACGCTGGGCGGTGCCCATGACCTTCTTGCGCAATCGCATGTGCCGGATGGCGCGGTGTTCTCGATGTGACGGTTTGGTGATCATGATTACTTGCCGCCTCCACCACTGCTCCCGGCCACGGTCTTGCCTTCCTTGCGACGGACCTGCTCGTCGGCGTACCGCACGCCTTTGCCCTTGTAGGGTTCGGGCGGGTAGTAGCCGCGGATCTCGGCCGCGACCTGACCGACCACTTGTTTGTCGGGACCTTCCACGGTGATTTGGGTGCCTTCGGCGACGGTGATCTTGATCTGGGCCGGGATGTCGTGGCTGATCGTGTGCGAGAATCCGAGCTCAAGTTCGAGCTTCTGGCCTTTGACCGCTGCTTTGAAACCGATGCCCTGGATCTGCAGTTTCTTGACGTATCCGTCGCTCACGCCTTTGACCATGTTGTTGATCAGGCTGCGGGTCAGTCCGTGCAGCGATTTCGCCATGCGAGTTTCGCCTTCGGGGTTTTCCACCATGATCTTGTTCTCGGCCACCTTGACCTGGATCGGGGCGGGCACGTCCCACTCGAGCTTGCCTTTCGGCCCCTCGACGCCGACGCGGGCGCCGCTCACGGTCACCTTGACCTTGGCGGGGATCTCAACTGGTTTTTTTCCAATGCGTGACATACTTACACCCTTTTACCACACCTCGCAGAGAATCTCGCCACCAACGTTGGCTTTGCGCGCGTCGTGTCCCGCCATCAACCCGCGCGAGGTCGTGACGATCGCGATACCCATCCCACCAAGCACGCGCGGCATTTCCGAGGCGGCGCGATACGTGCGCTTGCCGGGAGTGCTGATGCGCTTGATGCCCACGATGGCCGGTTTCTTCTTCGCGTATTTGAGTTTGATGCGCAGGACGTTGTGCTTGTCCACCATTTCCGCCTTGTAGTCGGCGATGTAGCCTTCCTTCTTGAGGATCTTGGCAATCGCCGACTTCAACTTGGAAAATGGGACGTCCACTTCCTCCTTTTCGCAGCGCACCGCATTGCGGATGCGCGTGCACATATCGGCGATGGGATCGGTCATATTCATCGTTACCAGCTTGCTTTGATGACGCCGGGGATCTTGCCCTGGCTGGCCTGTTCGCGGAAGCAGATACGGCACATCTTGAACTTGCGCATGTACGCGCGGCGCCGCCCGCAGTTCCTGCAGCGGTTGTACCCGCGTGACTTGAACTTCGGCTTGCGCTGCTGCTTTTGTTCCAAACAAATCTTGGCCATACTCTCTCCTAGTTCGCGAACGGCATGCCCATCAACTTGAGCAACTCCTTCGCTTCGTCGTTCGTGTTCGCCGTGGTCACGATCGTGACGTCCATGCCCTGCTGCCGCTTGATCTTGTCGAGCTCGACCTCGGGAAAAATCGTCTGATCGGCGATGCCGATGCTGTAATTGCCGCGCCCATCGAATGCGCGTCCGGGCACTCCGCGGAAGTCGCGTTGGCGCGGCAATGCCGTTCCCATGAACCGCTCCAGAAACTCGTACATCCGCTCGCCGCGCAACGTGACCTTGCAGCCAATCGGCTGATCTTTCCGCAGCTTGAAGTTCGAGATCGCCTTCTTGGCCTTCGTGACAAGGGGACGCTGGCCCGTGATCAACCCGAGCTCGGTGCGGGCTTCTTCCACCGCTTCCTTTCCGAGATCCGCCTTGATACCCATGTTGAGCACGACCTTCTCGATTTTCGGCACCTGATGGCGGTTCGTGTACTTCCGAGTCTCCATCAGCTTCGGAACGACTTCCTTGTTGTAATGCTCCCTCAAATTGCTCATGGCATGTCCTGCTACGCCGCGGCCGCGGCTGCTTTGGGCCGACGGCTGCTGTTGTCGTAGATTTCCGCTTTCATGACGTTGGAGATGTGAATCGTGCCTTCCTGCTCCGCGATGCCGCCCTGCGGACGATCCTGCGACTTGCGAAGGTGTTTCTTGATCAGACGCACCCCCTCGATGATGACGCGCTGCTTCTGCGGGTCCACCTCGAGGATCTTGCCGCGCTTCCCCTTCTGGGTGCCCGAGATCACCACCACCACATCATTTTTCTTCACATGACATTTCATCACAGCACCTCGGGGGCAAGCGACAGGATCTTCATAAAATTCTTGTCTCGCAACTCACGGGCGACCGGCCCGAAGATGCGCGTGCCGCGCGGGTTCATCTGCAAATCAATGATCACGATGGCGTTGCTGTCGAACCGCAGGTACGACCCATCCGGCCGCCTGATCGCCGACTTGGTACGGACGACCACCGCGTTGACAACCTCGCCCTTCTTGACGGTGCCATCGGGCGAGGCTTCCTTGATGTTGGCCTTGATCACGTCGCCCACGCGGGCGTAGCGCCGCGGATGCCCCAAGGCGTTGATGAACGACGCTTTGCGGGCACCCGTGTTGTCCGCCACGTCCAGGATTGATCGTACTTGGAGCATAGATTCGTTCCCAGTTCGCGATGTGCGGCATCATGCTTTCGCTGGCACGGCCACGTCGTCTGAAATTTTCTCAATCTGCGGCGCCTTCTGCAACACCTTGACCAATCGCCAGCGCTTGAGCTTGCTCAACGGTCGCGTTTCCTCGATTGCCACCTTGTCACCCACGCCGGCCTCGTTCTTCTCGTCGTGCACGTAGTATTTCTTGGCCTGGGTCAGCACCTTTTCGTAGCGCGGATGCACGAGGCGGCGTTCGACGCGCACCACGATGGTCTTGTCCATCTTGTCCGAAATGACTTCGCCGACGCGTTCCTTGCGGACGCCGGGTTGCTCCTGCTGTTGCTGTGCTTGTTCCGCCATAAACTATTTCGCCCCGGCGGCCGCCGGTGTGGCGCCCTTCCGTTTCTGTTCAATGCCCAACGCTCGCTCGCGCAGCACGGTTTCGATGCGCGCGATACTGCGGCGCAGGTCTTTCAAGCGGCTGGGCTTCTCGATCTGCCCTGCCTGCTGTTGCCGACGCAGGTTGAACGTATCCTGCTGGAAGTCGCGCGCCTTTGCGCGCAACTCGTCATCGGTCATGTCTCGGATTTCTTTGATCTTCATCGCAAACCCCAATCGCTTACCGCTTCACAAACTTGCACGGGATCGGGAGCTTCGACGCCGCCAACCGCAGCGCCTCTTTCGCCATCCCCTCGGGCACACCGACAATCTCGAACAGCATGTTCCCGGGCCGAATCACCGCCACCCAGGACTCGAGCGGACCTTTACCCTTGCCCATACGGGTCTCGAGCGGCTTTTTGGTAATCGGCAGATCGGGAAATACCCGAATCCAAAATTTGCCGCGCCGTTTCGTATGGCGACTCAAAGCCACGCGGGCCGCCTCGATCTGCTTCGTGTCCACCCAGGCGCGCCCGAGCGACTGAAGGCCGTACTCGCCAAACGCGAGGGAAGTGCCCCGCTGCGGGAACCCCTTCCGGCTGCCGCGTTGCGATTTGCGGTACTTAACTCGCGTTGGCTGTAGTGGCATTGCTCACTTCCTCAGCTTGGCGGCGCACCGGCTCGGGTCGTTCGCGCCGTTTCTCGGGTGCGGGTGTCGCGGGCGGCATGCTGACCCAGCATTTCACGCCGATCTTCCCGTACACGGTCTTCGCTTCTGCAAATCCAAAATCAATCTCTTCGCGCAACGTGTGCAGCGGCACCTTGCCTTCCAGGTACTTCTCGGTGCGCGCGAGCTCTGCGCCGCCGAGCCGTCCCGCACATCGGATGCGGATGCCCTGCGCGCCTCGCTCCATGGTGGTTTGCACCGCCTTCTTCATTGCCCGCCGGAACGAAATACGGCGCTCGAGTTGCAGGGCGACATTCTCAGCCACGAGCTGCGCGTTGGTTTCCGGGTCTTTGATCTCCTGGATATCCACGTACACTTCCCGGTTGCCGGTCTTCTTCGAGACCTCTTCCTTCAGCTTGTCAATCTCTGCGCCCTTCCGGCCGATGACGATACCGGGCCGCGCGGTGAAAATGGTCACGCGAATGCGGTTGGCAGCGCGCTCGATGGTGACTTTCGGCACGGCGGCGAACTCAAGCTTCTTCTTGATGAATTCGCGGACCTGGATGTCTTCATTCAACCAGTTGCCGAAGTCCTTCTTGTCGGCATACCACTTGGACTGCCAGTTTTTGGTCAGGGGTATTCGAAACCCGATTGGATTTGTCTTTTGACCCATCGTTACGCCTTCTTCTCGTCGGACGGAGCCGACTGTCCCCCGGCTGCTGCCGGTTGTGGTTTTGCTGCTGCTGCTTTCTTCGCGCCGCCGGGCGGCTTTCGCTTCGGTTTCGCTACCGGAATTTCGTCGGTGACGACGATTTTCACGTGGCTCGTCCGCTTCAATATCGGATGCGCCGAGCCGCGCGCGACGGCGAGCCATCGCTTGATCAGCGGGCCCGTGCCGACCTCGGCAGACTTCACCACCAGGTCGTGGACGTCCAGACTGATATTCTCCTTCTTCGCCTCATGCTGCGCGTTCGCGACGGCGGAATGCAGAGTCTTGCGAATGATGCGGGCTGCCTTACGCGGGACAAACGTGAGCGTATCCAACGCTTCAGCGGCACCCATGCCGCGAATGACGCGCGCGACATCGTTCGCCTTGGAGGGCGAGATGCGCACGTATTTTGTTATTGCTTGAACTTCCACGCTATTTCCTATCCGTATCCAACTTCACCATGTCGCCCACCTCAACGCGGGCCGACCGTGGCATCCGATCTATCAACGCACCTGAAATCTTCTCGCGCACATCCACCACTTTTACATGCGCGACCACCGCATCGCCACGCAATACCGTGAACGGCATCCCAATCGTGACGCCATGCGCGCGGCCCAAACTCAACACCACCAACTGCAACTCTCTGTTTACGTCGAGCACGCGACCCGCATCCGCCGCCACGGACGCAACCTGATTCGTCCCGTCCGGCGCTGGCTCGGCTTTCAGTGACTGCAATACGTTCGCCGCTGAATCCAACTGCACTTCCACCAGTCGTCGCACCTGCGGGTCGAGGCTGTCACCTTTCTCCCGCACCAGCACCAGCAACTCGACCAACTTCTGTGTCTCGTCGCGCAATCGCTCGCGTTGCTGCTGCGTCTCGTACAGTTGGCGTATGCTCTCTGCGAGCTGTTTTTGCAGCCGCTGCTCGCCTTCGCTCATCAGCTTCGCACCCGACGCCTTGGCCGCGAGCTGCGCTTCTTCCCACTTCTGTTGGAAGAGCTGCGCTTCCGTTTTCCACACTGTCAAATCCTGCGTGAGCAGTTGCGCAGTCTTCTCTTTGTCTGCAATCTGCAGTTTCAACTCCGCGTTGTCCGCGACAATTTTGCGGAACGCGAGCTTCAACTCTTCGAGCTGCAACTGCAGCGTCCCGGCGTTTGTCTCGACGCCTGACAAAGAACTGTTCGTGAATTGGTCCGCGGCTTCCATCCAGACCGCGGACCCAACCGCTCCCACGACGAGCGGGGCGCGCAGAATCCTCCACGCGCCGAGAATTTGCAACATTCTTCGCAAAACGTCTGCCGCCCGACGCTCCACACGCCCGGCCGCACGCCCCACGGCTACTTGGCCACTGCCTTCTCCGTGTGTGCGCCGTGCTTCTTGAACGTGCGGGTGGGAACAAATTCGCCCAGCCGGTGACCAACCATGTTCTCGGTCACGAACACGTTCGCGTGGATCTTGCCATTGTGCACAAGAAACGTGTGCCCGACGAACTCGGGCAACACCATCGAGCGACGCGACCATGTCTTGATCGGCTTCTTCTGCTTCTCGGCGTTCAATTTCTCCACCTTTTCCATCAGGTGGCTGTCCACGAACGGCCCTTTTGCAATTGATCGTCCCATAACAAATATTCTTCGTTCTGTTTCCTCAGCTCTTCGCCGCCGGCGCCGGCCCACCGCCGCCACCCGAAGCACCCGCCACCGCGTGCGCGGCCAGTTTGCCCTTGCGACGCTGCACAATGTACTTGTCCGAGTACTTGTACTTCAGACGGGTCTTCTTACCCTTGGACAGCTTGCCCCAGGGACTCTGCGGATGATGGCGTCCACCACCGGACTTCGACTTGCCCTGACCGCCGCCCATCGGACTATCCACGGGATTCATCGAGACACCGCGCTGGTGCGGACGGTACCCGAGGTGGCGTTTGCGCCCGGCCTTGCCGAGGGAGATCTTCTCGTGCTCGGAGTTGCCGACCTGACCAATCGTCGCGAGGCAGTTTTCGTGAAAGCGACGGATTTCACCCGACGGCAACTTGACGTTCGCGTAGCCCGCGTCAGTCGAAGTGATGCTGGCGGCAGCGCCGGCGCTCCGCACCATCTGTCCGCCGTGGCCGAGATACATCTCAAGATTGTGGATCGGCGTGCCGACCGGGATTTTCTTGAGCGGGAGCGCATTGCCAACTTCGGGCGGAGCGGCGTCTCCGCTCATCACCGTCTGACCTGCTCTCAGTCCGTCCGGGGCGAGGATGTAGCGTTTCTCGCCATCCTCATACTTCAAGAGAGCGATGCGGCATGTCCGATTCGGATCGTACTCGATCGCCTCGACGGTCGCGGGCATGCCTTTCTTGTCCCGCTTAAAATCGATGATGCGATACCGGCGCTTGTGTCCCCCGCCCATGAACCGGGAGGTCGTTCGCCCGTAGCAGTTGCGCCCGCCGGTGCGCTTGATCGCCTCGGTCAGCTTCTTCTCGGGCGTGGACTTTGTGATCTCCTCGAAGGTGTGCGCCGTTTTGAAGCGTTGCCCGGGCGTCAATGGTCTGAAAGTGCGGATACCCATAAATCCCTTATGCCAGTTCGATCTTGTCGCCTTCCTTCAGTGTCACGAGCGCCTTCTTCCAATCGTTCGTCCGCCCATAGGCCATGTAGCGCAGGCGCTTTGCCTTGCCGCCGACATTGAGCGTGTTTACGCGGAGCACCTTGACGTTGAAAATCTTCTCGACCGAGCGGCGGATGTCCACCTTGTTGGCGCGGCGATCCACTTCGAGCATGTACTGGTTGTGCTTCTCGGCCAGAGCGGTGCCCTTTTCAGTAATGCGCACGTTTTTCACGACGATGTACGGGTCGTTCATGATCAGTTCCTCAACCGTGCGGCGACTTTCTCGAACGCTTTCTTGGTGAACAGGATCTTCTCGAAGCACAAGAGCTGATACGCGTTCAGAGTGTCGGCGGTCGTAACGTCCACCCGGGGGATGTTGCGCGATGCAAGCATGAGGTTCTTATTGATGCCATCCTGCACGATGAGCGTCTTGGTCCCGGTCAGCTTGAGCCTGTCGAGCGTGCTGATGAACTCTTTCGTCTTCGGCGATGCGGGGGCCAGATCGTCCACCACCACGATGTCGTTCTCCTTGAGCCGCTCGCTGAGTGCCTTGCGGAACGCCAGGTTCTTCACCTTCTGCGGAAGTTCCCGGGAGTAATCATGCGGTCGTGGCCCGAACACGACACCGCCCTTGCGCCAGATCGGAGAACGGACCATGCCCGCGCGGGCGCGCCCGGTGCCCTTCTGTTTCCACGGCTTCTTGCCGGTGCCGGCGACCTCGGACTTGGTTTTGGTGCTGCGCGTGCCCTGACGCTGGTTGGCCTGGTAGGCGACGACGTAATCTTGCAGAGCCTGCGTGCCGCGGCCGTTGGCGATGACATGCTCGTCGCCGATGGCGACCTCGCCTGCCTGCGCCCCGCTGGAATTTAGGACGGAAACTTTCATTGCTTACTTTTTCTTTTCGGCTGCCGCTTTTTTCTCTGCCTTTTCCGCCTTGGTTGGCGCGGTGGCCATTTCGAACGGCTTGCGGACGTTCAGAGTCTTGATCTTCTTCGCAGGACGGACGATGACAAAGCCCCCGTTCGGACCCGGGACCGCTCCATGAATCAGCAGAGCGTTGTCCTTTTCGCGCACTTGAATGATCTCCAGGTTCTGGATCGTTTTACGTTTGTTGCCCATGTGACCTGGCATGCGCATGCCGCGATTCACGTGACCCGGGAATGAACGGCAACCGATCGCGCCGCCCCGCCGATGCCAGCCTTTGGCTCCGTGCGTCATGTCACCACCGCGGAAGCTATGGCGGAAAACCACGCCCTGAAACCCTTTGCCCTTCGAGGTACCGATCACGTCCACGTACTGGCCGACTTGAAATTCCTTGACCGTGACGTGGTCGCCCACATTGAGGTCTTTCCCTTCCACGGGCGGCACTTCACGGATGAACCGCATGGGGGCGCTCTTCGCCTTCTTCGCATGAGCGACTTCGGCCTTGGACACGCGGCTCTCCTTCACGGCCTCGAAGCCGAGCTGGTACGCCACGTAGCCATCGCACTCCGTTGTTTTCTTCTGCAGCACGACACACGGGCCCGCCTCGACGACGGTCACGGGCACGCTGTCGCCCCGCACGTCGTACACGCGCGTCATCCCAACTTTCTTGCCTAGTAATGTGAAGGACATGGTCGTGACCCGTTAAATTTTGATGGTGATGTCAACGCCCGCGGTGAGATTGAGCTTCTTCAACTCGTCCACGGTTTTCGCCGTCGGCTCGATAATGTCGAGTAATCGCTTGTGCGTCCGAATCTCGAACTGCTCCATGGATTTCTTGTCCGCGTGCGGCGAGCGATTGACGGTGTACCGCTCGATCCGTGTCGGCAAAGGGATCGGCCCCGCCACGCGCGCACCGGTGCGTTTCGCCGTCTCGACGATCTCCGCGGCCGAGTGATCGAGCACACGGTGATCGTATCCTTTCAGTCTGATTCGAATTCGCTGGCCTGTCATAAAGAACAATTCCCGTTGGTTACTGGGTTACTTGCTGCGCTCCGGACCCTTTGTGTTCTGCGCCATGATCGCCGCAGCAATCTGGGTCGGCACGGGCGCGAAATGCGACGGCTCCATGCTATACGATGCCCGCCCCTTGGAAAGCGAGCGAATATCGGTGGCGTACCCGAACATTTCGGCCAGGGGCACCTCGGCCATGATGCTGGTGCCGCCGACCTTGCCCTCGATGGTCTGCACCTTGCCGCGCCGACGGTTAAGATCACCGAGGATGTCGCCCTGATATTCGTCAGGGGTCATCACCTCGACCCGCATGATGGGCTCGAGCAGAATCGGGCCCGCCTTCTGCATGGCATCTTTGAGGGCGAAGATACCGGCCATCTTGAACGCAATTTCGCTCGAGTCCACTTCGTGGTACGAGCCATCGGTGATGTCCACATGCAGATCAATGACGGGATATCCCGCCAGCACGCCCGTGGTCAGGGCCTCCTCGATGCCGGCCTTGACGGCGGGGATGTACTCCTGCGGGATGTTGCCGCCTTTGACAAGGTTCTCGATCTCCACGCCCTTGGCACGTTCGAGGGGATTGATCGAGATGCAGGCATGGCCGTACTGCCCCCGACCGCCGGACTGCCGGATGAACTTGCCTTCGCCCTCGGACGGCTTGGTAATGGTTTCGCGATAAGCAATCTGCGGCTTGCCGGAGTTGGCCTGAACGTTGAATTCGCGAAACATCCGATCGCGGATGATCTCGAGGTGCAGCTCGCCCATGCCTGAGATAATACACTGGCCGGTCTCCTCGTCGGTTTTGACGCGGAACGTCGGGTCTTCCTCGGACAACCGTTGCAGGGCCTCGCTCATCTTTTCGCGGTCGGCTTTGGTCTTGGGCTCGATGGCCATGGAGATGACCGGCTCGGGGAAAGTTGGCGGCTCGAGCATGACCGGCGTTTCCTCCATGCAGAGGGTGTCGCCGGTGGTGATGTTCTTGAGGCCAATCAACGCCGCGATGTCGCCCGCGTACACCACATCCACTTCCTGCCGCTTGTCCGCCTGGATCATCATGACGCGGCTGACGCGATCGCGCCGGCGGGTGCGGCTGTTATATATGGTGTCGCCCTTCTTGAGCTTCCCCGAATAGACTCGGAAAAACACGAGCTTGCCGACGTACGGATCGCTCCAGAGCTTGAACGCCAGCGATACGAATGGCTCGTTATCGGAAGCCTTGACTGGCTTGGATTCCTGCGTGTGAGGGTCGATGCCCATGTGGTCGGGCAGATCGAGTGGCGAAGGCAGGTAATCCACGACGGCGTCCACCATCGGCTGAACGGCCCGCTTCTTGAACGCCGAACCGCACAGACAAGGGACCAGCTCGATGGAAATCGTGAGTCGCCGGATGGCGGCTTTGAGTTCCGCGACGGGAGGCTCCTGCTCCAACAGGAAGTACTCGCCGATCTTCTCGTCCTTGTCGGCAATGGCTTCGATCAGTTCCCGACGTTTGGTCTTGCACACCTCGACCAGGTCGGCCGGGATGTCGGTGACCTGGTATTTCGATCCTGCCTGCTTCTCGTTTGTTTCTTCGTCGGGCCAGATCATGGCTTTCATGTTCACGAGATCCACGACACCTTGAAAATTCTCCTCGGCGCCGATGGGCCATTGAATCGGGTAGGCGTAGGCGCCGAGCTTGGTCCGCATCTCGTTGACGGCGCGCTCGAAGTTGGCGCCCGTCCGATCCATCTTGTTGACGAACGCCACACGCGGCACCTTGTACTTGATGGCCTGGCGCCAGACCGTCTCGGATTGGGGTTGCACACCCGCGACACCGCAGAAGACCGCGACCGCGCCATCGAGCACACGCAAACTGCGTTCGACCTCGGCGGTGAAGTCCACGTGGCCGGGTGTGTCAATGATGTTGATTCGGTGCGGGACATCCTGGAAGGCCTTGAACAAACCTTCTTCCTTCCGCTGGGTCCAGAAGCACGTGGTGGCAGCCGAGGTAATGGTGATGCCGCGTTCCCGTTCCTGCTCCATCCAGTCGGTGACCGTGTTGCCGTCGTCCACGTCACCAATACGGTGAATCATTCCTGTGTAGAACAAAATGCGCTCGGTCGTGGTCGTCTTGCCTGCATCAATGTGCGCGGCAATCCCGATGTTCCGCGTGCGCTCCAATGTATATGGACGCGCGGGATCGTTCGGACTTTGCGTCGCGGTCTTGTTATTCTGTTCTGCTACGGCGGCCATGTTCGTGGTTCGTTACGTCCTGAAGTGTCACTACCAGCGATAATGAGCAAAAGCGCGATTCGCCTGCGCCATCTTGTGCGTGTCGTCCCGCTTCTTCACCGAGTCGCCCTGCCCGTTCGACGCCGCAACGATTTCGTCCGCGAGCGAGTCCATCATCGGACGCCCCTTCTTGCTGGCGGAGTAGTCAATCATCCACCGCAACGCCATCGTGATCTGACGATCCTGCGACACCTCGACGGGCACCTGATAGTTGGCGCCGCCGACACGTCGGGAGCGCACCTCGAGTTTCGGGCGGACGTTGTCGACTGCCTTGGTGAACACCTCGACTGGATTCGCGTTCTGCGTTTTATCCGCCACGCGCGCGAACGCGCCGTACACGATCCGTTGCGCCACCGAGCGTTTGCCGCGCTGCATGATCATGTTGATCAGCTTCGTGACCAGTTCGCTGTTGAACTGCGGGTCGGCTGCAACCTCGCGCCTGCCTGCTTGTCGTCTGCGTGACATAAATGTTCCAGAGAAAATGTAGTTGGATTCTGCTTCTGACGACGGGATGCCCGTCGCCTACTTCTTTGCTGCGGCCGCGACGGGCGCTGCGGCACCGCCCTTCGCGCCGCCTGTCTTCGGCCTTTTGACGCCGTACTTGGAACGGCTGCGTCGCCGCTTTTCCACACCCTGCGCATCGAGGTGCCCGCGCACGATGTGATAGCGCACACCGGGCAGGTCCTTCACACGACCGCCACGCACCAGGACGATCGAGTGCTCCTGCAAGCTATGACCTTCATCGGGGATGTACCCCCACACTTCCTCGCCGTTGGTCAGACGCACACGCGCCACTTTCCGCAACGCGGAGTTCGGCTTCTTGGGCGTCATCGTTTTCACAATGAGGCACACGCCCCGTCGTTGAGGACAACCCGAGAGCGCGGGCGATTTTGATTTCGCCAGCACTTTTCGGCGTCCGGTGCGGACCAGTTGATTGATTGTCGGCATTTGCTTTTGTTTTCTGGAAAAGAGCCGCTGACTATAGCAGAAACTCCAAATCGCGCAATACCCGCGCGCAGTTTTTTAGCTTTCGCCTCCTGCTGCGGCCGCCGGGGCGCCTGCCGCCGCCTCGGCGGCGGCTTGACGCATCGCTTGTACGAGCCGGTCTTCCTTTTCGGCCTCCTCGGATGGCTCTTCGAGCACCAGTTTCAGGTTCTTGTGAATGCCGAACCCAGTGCCTGCCGGGATCAAGTGCCCCATGATCACATTTTCCTTGAATCCCCTCAGATAATCCACGCGCCCGAGCGTTGCCGCTTCCGTCAACACCCGTGTAGTGTCCTGGAACGACGCCGCGCTGATGAAACTCTCCGTCTCGAGCGAGGCCTTGGTGATGCCGAGCAACACCGGCTGCGCCTCGGCAGGTTTGCCGCCCGCCTCTGCCACGCGACGGTTCTCGTCTTCAAATCGCAGCTTGTCAATCTGCTCGCCCCAGAGGAACGAGGTGTCGCCCGGCTCCGTGATGCGCACCTTGCGCAACATCTGGCGCACGATGATTTCGATGTGCTTGTCGTTGATCTGCACACCCTGGAGGCGATACACCTCCTGCACTTCGTTGAGCAGATACTCCTGCAAGTCTTGCGGACCACACACTTCGAGGATTTCGTGCGGCACCACCGGGCCCTCGGTGAGCTGCTGCCCCTTCTTCACATAGTCGCCCTTGAACACGATCACGTGTTTGCTCAACGGAATCAGATGCTCTTCCTCGGCCCCGGTCTTCGGATCCTTTACGATCACCCGGCGCTTGCCGCGGACGGTACCCTGGAAGTCCACCACGCCGTCAATTTTCGCAATCTCGGCCGCGTCCTTGGGCCGACGCGCCTCGAACAACTCGGCCACGCGTGGGAGACCGCCGGTGATGTCCTTGGTCTTGGAGATTTTGCGCGGCGTCTTCGCCAGCAACGCCCCGGCCTGGACCTTGGCGTGTTGCTCGACCACGATGTGCGCGCCCGCGGGGATCGAGTAGTTTGCGACAATCTCGCCATCCTCGTTCTTGATGATGATCTGCGGGTGCAGATCTTCCTTGTGCTCGATGATGACCATGCCGACGACGCCGGTGGCTTCGTCGAGTTCCTTCTTCATGGTCACGCCTTCGATGATGTCGTGGAACGACACCCTGCCGACCTGATCGCTCAAGATCGGGACGTTGTACGGATCCCATTGGACGAACGTGTCGCCCTTCTTGACTTTGCCGCCGTCCGCAACGGAGATGACCGAACCGATGACGATGTTGTAGCGCTCGAGTTCACGGCCTTCGTCGGTTTGCACGGTGATCTGGCCGTTCTTATTGAGCACCACGTACGTGCCTTCCTGTGATTGCACCGCGCGGATGTCGTGATACTTCACGATACCGTCGTTCTTGCACTTGATGATTGGTTGCTTGAACACCTGACTCGCCGTGCCGCCGATGTGGAAGGTACGCATCGTAAGCTGCGTGCCGGGTTCGCCGATGGACTGCGCGGCGATGATGCCGACCGCTTCGCCCAGCTTGACCATTTGCGAGGTGGCAAGATTGCGTCCGTAACACAGACGACAGACGCCGCCGCGACTTTCACACGTCAGCACGGAGCGGATCTTGACGCGTTCGATACCGGCTTTCTCAATCTGCGCCGCGATCTCCTCGTTAATCTCATTATTGATCTTCACGAGCTTCTTGCGCGGATCCATCGGATCGCTGATGTCGTCGGCGGCGACGCGTCCGATGATGCGCTCGTTGAGCTTCACCACTTCCTCATCGCCCTCGTAGATGGACTTGACCCAGATTCCGTTGACGGTGCCGCAGTCTTCAATCTTGATGATGACATCCTGCGCCACGTCCACCAGTTTGCGCGTCAGGTAGCCCGAGTCCGCGGTCTTGAGCGCGGTATCGGCCAGACCTTTGCGGGCGCCGTGCGTCGAGATGAAGTATTCGAGCACGCTCAACCCCTCGCGGAAGTTCGCGAGAATCGGGCGCTCGATGATTTCACCCGACGGCTTGGCCATCAACCCGCGCATGCCGGCGAGCTGACGCACCTGTACCTTGTTACCACGGGCGCCGGAATCCACCATCAGATAGACGGGATTGAACTCGGCCTTGCCGTTGTTGTGCTCGAACGTGCGGAACATCATGCCCTGGATGCGATCGGTCGTGTGCGTCCAGATATCAATGATTTTGTTGTAACGTTCGCCGTCGGTGATCACACCACGGCGATACTGTTTCTCGACCTCACCGATGTCGCGATGGGCGTCGCGGATCACGTCTTCCTTCTCCTTCGGGATGATCATGTCCTCGATGCCGATGGTGATGCCTGCCTTGGTGGCTTCGTCGAACCCGAGCCGCTTGAGGCGGTCGAGCAACTGCACCGTCTTCTCGTGACCGACGATCTGGTAGCAATTCCAAATCATGTCGCCGAGACGCCCCTTGTTGACGACGTTGTTCTGGAATCCGATCTCGCGGGGCCAGATGTCGTTGAACACAACGCGTCCCGCGGTGGTCTCGATGACCTTCTTGGTGGCGTCGCCGTAGATCGTCTTTTGCCCGAAGTTTGGATTCTTGAGCAGGATGCGGTCGTGAATCTTGAGGTCGCCCTCGTTCAAAACCAGATACACTTCGTTGAACTCGTTGAACAACCACGGGCGCCGCTTCTTCTGCTCCTCGGTGCGCGGGTTCTGCGTCAGGTAATAACATCCCAACGTGATGTCCTGCGTGGGCGTGGTGATCGGCTTGCCGCTGGACGGCGAGAAGATGTTGTTCGGAGCGAGCATGAGCATGCGCGCCTCGAGCTGCGCTTCGGTCGAAAGCGGCACGTGCACCGCCATCTGGTCGCCGTCGAAGTCGGCATTGTAGGCCGTGCAAACCAGCGGATGAATGCGGATGGCTTCGCCCTCGATAAGCTGGGGCTCGAACGCCTGGATCGAGAGACGGTGCAAAGTCGGCGCGCGATTAAGCAACACGGGATGCCCACGAGTGACTTCATCGAGGATGTCCCACACTTCCGGAGCCTGGCGCTCGATCATCTTCTTGGCGCTGCGGACCGTGTGGACATACCCGAGTTCCTTCAGTCGGCGAATGATGAACGGCTCGAACAACACCAGCGCCATCTTCTTCGGCAGACCGCACTGGTTGAGGTTCAACTCGGGACCGACAACGATGACGGAACGGCCCGAATAGTCCACGCGCTTGCCGAGGAGGTTCTGGCGGAAGCGGCCACTCTTGCCCTTGAGCATGTCGCTCAGCGACTTGAGCGGACGATTGCCGGCGCCGGTCACCGCGCGACCGTGGCGACCGTTGTCCATCAACGCATCCACTGCTTCCTGCAACATGCGCTTCTCGTTGCGGATGATGACGTCGGGCGTCTTGAGTTGAAGCAGGTTCTTGAGGCGATTGTTCCGGTTGATGACGCGGCGATAGAGATCGTTGAGGTCGGAGGTCGCGAACCGTCCGCCTTCGAGCGGAACGAGCGGACGCAGATCGGGCGGGATCACCGGCAACACCTCGAGAATCATCCACTCGGGACGGCTCTTCGAGCTGAGGAACCCCTGTACCAGCTTCAGTCGTTTGGCGATTTTCTTGCGGACCTGCTTGCTCTTGGTCTGTGTGAGCTGGTTGGTCAACTCGTCGTTGAGCTTCTTGAGGTCCACCTTGGCCAGCAACTCGCGGATCGCCGGCGCGCCCATCTTGGCCACGAACGCGTCCGTGCCGTAGGTCTCTTGCGCCTCGCGGTACTCCATTTCGTTGAGGAGCTGCTTTTCCTTGAGGGCGGTCTTGCCGGGATCAATGACGACGTAATCTTCGTAATAGATGATGCGCTCGAGCAACCGCGCCGTCATGTCGAGCACGAGACCGATCCGGCTCGGCATACACTTGTAAAACCAGATGTGACTGACCGGTACGGCCAACTCGATGTGCCCCATGCGCTCGCGTCGCACGCGGCTCAACGTCACCTCGACGCCGCAGCGATCGCAGATGACGCCCCGGTGCTTGATGCGCTTGTACTTGCCGCAATTACACTCCCAGTCGCGGATCGGGCCGAAAATACGCTCGCAGAACAATCCGCCCTTCTCGGGCTTGAACGTGCGGTAGTTGATCGTCTCCGGGTTCTTCACTTCGCCGTGCGACCAGCTTCGAATCGTGTCGGGCGATGCAATCCCGATTGAAACGAAGTCGAAGACATTGGTCTTCTCCAACCCCAGTACCGCGCGAGCGGCGGCTGTGCTGGCTGCTGTATCCATTTCTTTCAGTGCCATAGTTGGGTCTCCGTTAACTGGTTAGACAACCTCCGTGCTGGCCTTGCCGACGCGCACGTCGAGTCCCAGGCTCTGCATTTCCTTCATCAACACATCGAACGACTCGGGTGTACCGGCTTCGAGTGATTCCTCGCCCTTGACGATGGATTCGTAGATGCGCGTGCGGCCTTGCACGTCGTCGGATTTCACCGTGAGCAACTCCTGCAATGCGTACGCGGCGCCGTACGCTTCCATGGCCCAGACTTCCATTTCGCCGAAGCGCTGACCGCCGTATTGCGCCTTGCCGCCCAGCGGTTGTTGCGTGACGAGCGAGTAGGGACCGACCGCGCGCGCGTGAATTTTGTCCGCGACGAGATGGCCGAGTTTCAGCATGTAGATATAGCCGACGACGACTTCCTGATGGAAACGCTCTCCGTTGCGGCCGTCGTAGAGAACGGTCTTGCCGGAGACGGGAATGCCCGCCTTCTTCATCATCTCCTTGATCTCGCTCTCTTTGATGCCGTCGAAGACCGGGGTCGCGATGGTGCATCCGAGCAGCTTGGCCGCCCAGCCGAGATGCGTTTCGAGCACCTGACCGACGTTCATACGACTCGGAACACCGAGCGGGTTGAGCACGATGTCCACGGGCGTCCCGTCGGGCATGTAGGGCATGTCTTCCTCGGGCAACACCTTCGCGATGACACCCTTGTTCCCGTGGCGTCCCGCCATCTTGTCGCCAACGCTGAGCTTGCGCTTGCTGGCGACATAGACTTTGACCTGCTTGATGATGCCCGGGTCCACGTCGTCGCCGCTCTCGATGCGATCAATCTGGATGTCGCGCTCGGAATCGAGTTCGTCGAACTTGTGTTTGTAGCCCGAGATGATTTCGTGAATCTTGATGCGGATCGGCGACGGATCAATCTCGATGTGGGCATACACGCTCGCCATCTTCCGCAACAGCGTCTTGGTGATCTTGCGGTTGGCGGGAATGATGATCTCGCCCGTCTCGGCGTTGACGACGTCGAGCGGAATCTTTTCGCCAAGCAGGATGTTGGAGAGCGCCTCGGTCAATCCTTCGAGCAACTCGTCGAACTTCTTCTTGTGCTCTTCGGTGATGTGTTTGACCTGCCGGCGCACTTCCGACGGCGACAGCTTTTCCTTGGCGAGGTCTTTCTTGGCGGAGACTTTCACGTCCATCACGATGCCGTAGATGCCGCTCGGTACCGTCAGTGAGGTGTCTTTCACGTCCGCGGCCTTCTCGCCGAAGATCGCGCGCAACAACCGCTCTTCCGGCGCGAGTTCGGTCTCGCTTTTGGGCGTGATCTTGCCGACGAGAATGTCGCCCGGCTTGACCTCCGCCCCGATGCGAATGACACCATCGGGGCCGAGGTTCTTCAGCGCTTCTTCGCCGACGTTTGGAATGTCGCGCGTGATTTCCTCGGGGCCGAGTTTGGTGTCGCGTGCGCCGATCTCAAACTCCTCGACGTGGATCGAGGTGAACAGATCTTCCTTCACGATGCGCTCGGAGATGAGGATGGCGTCCTCGAAGTTGTACCCCTGCCACGGCATGAAGGCGCACAGGACATTGCGCCCAAGGGCGAGTTCGCCGAGTTGGGTGCACGGGCCGTCGGCGATGACCTGCCCTTTCTTGACATGGTCGCCCTTGCGAACAATCGGCGATTGATTGATGCAGGTGCCGGCGTTGGAACGCATGAATTTGCGCAGGCTGTACACGAAAAGGTGGTCGTCGGGATCCGTGATAAACGTGCGCTTGCCTGCCGGCAGCTTGCCATCCTTGGTCGTGATGATCTGGCTGGCGGACACGGACGCGACGATACCGTTGCCTTCCGCAAGGATCATCGCGTGTGAATCACGCGCGATCAACCCTTCGAGCCCCGTACCGACCAGCGGCGCTTCATTGCGGAGCAACGGCACCGCCTGGCGTTGCATGTTCGAGCCCATCAACGCGCGGTTGGCATCGTCGTGCTCGAGGAACGGAATCAATCCCGCGGCCACTGACACGAGTTGCTTGGGCGAAACGTCCATGTAATGGACCTTGGCCGGCTCGACCTCGATGAAATCGCTCTTGTACCGACAGCTCACACGCGGCTGCGTGAAATACCCCTTCTCGTCCATCGGCGCGTTGGCCTGCGCGACCACGTACTTCTCCTCTTGGTCGGCGGTGAGCCAATCAATCGTTTCGCTCACGCGGCCGTCCTTGACCTTGCGATATGGCGTTTCGATGAAACCAAATTCGTTCACGCGCGCGTACGTGCTCATCGCGCTGATGAGGCCGATGTTCGGACCTTCAGGAGTCTCAATCGGGCAAATGCGTCCATAGTGCGACGGATGCACGTCGCGAACCTCGAAGCCCGCGCGGTCCCGACTCAACCCACCGGGCCCGAGCGCGCTCAGCCGGCGCTTGTGGGTCAGCTCGCTCAACGGATTCGTCTGATCCATGAACTGACTGAGCTGACTGCGTCCGAAGAAATCGCGCACGACGGCGCTGAGCGCCTTCGGGTTGATCAACTTCTGCGGCGTCATGTCGTCGAGCGACTGATCGAACAACGTCATGCGCTCCTTCACCAGTCGCTCCGTGCGGGCCAGACCGACACGGCACTGGTTGGCGAGCAACTCGCCCACGGTGCGGAGACGCCGGCTGCCGAGGTGGTCAATGTCGTCCACCATGCCCTCGCCCTTGCGCAGGCTGATGAGATACTTGATCGCCGCGATCATGTCTTCCTTCTCGAGCACGCGCGTGTGGGTGTCCACGTTGATGCCGAGTTTCTGGTTGATCTTGTACCGGCCGACGCGGCCCAGGTCGTATCGGCGATGATCGAAGAACAACCGCTTGATCAACGACCGGGCGTTGGCCACCGTCGGCGGGTCGCCGGGACGCAGTTTCGAGTAAATCTCCTTCAGCGCTTCTTCCTCGTCCTTGGCGGTGTCCTTCTTCATGCACTTGACGATGATCCCGTCGTCCACGGCGGTGTCCACGACGCGCACCTTGTGAATGCCGAGTTCGCTGAGCTGCCGGATCACCGCCTTGCTCAACGGATCGAACGCGCGGGCAATCGTGACGTTGTGCTCCTTGTCCACGATATCTTCGACGAGCACCTTGGTGAGGATTTCGTCCTGGTCGGCGGCCTGCTTGAGGCTCACCTCCTCGATCGTGTAGAACAGCTTGAGTATCTGCTCGTCGGTACCGTGCCCGAGCGCGCGCAAGAAAGTCGTCGCCAAAAACTTGCGGCGGCGGCGGCGGCGATCGAGGTAGATGTACATCAGGTCGCTCTGATCGAAGGAGACCTCGAGCCAGGAGCCGCGATCCGGGATGACGCGGAACGAGTGCAGCACCTTGCCGTTCGGATGGATGCTCTCCTCGAAACAGATACCGGGCGAACGATGGAGCTGGCTGACAATCACGCGCTCGGCGCCGTTGATCACGAACGAGCCCGACGGCGTCATGAGGGGGATTTCGCCCATATAGACGGTCTCCTCCTTCGTGCTCTTCTCTTCCTTCAAGCGGAAGACAACGTGCAACGGCGCGCTGTAGGTGGTGCCTTCGCGCAAGGCTTCAAGCCAGTCGAGCTTCGGTTCTCCGATGGTGTACTCGACAAAATCCAGCGCGCTCTTGGAGTCATAGCTCTCGATCGGGAAGACTTCCTTGAACACGGCTTGCAAGCCCATGTTCTTGCGCTTGCTCTGGGGAATGCCCATCTGCAGGAAGTCCCGATACGAATCGAGCTGAAGCTCGACCAGGTTCGGCGGTTGAATGACGTCCTTGAGTTTGCCGAAGTATTGTCGTTCTGCCATAAAGTGTTCCCGTTTTTCGGTTTAACGGCCGTTTGGAGGGCGCGAAGCCCACAAGGGTTTCGCGCCGCCGTAGCGCAACCGCGGGCAACCCTCGCGGGCTGCCCGCCCCACAACGCATTCGCTATTTGATCTCGACCACGCCGCCGGCCGCTTCGATCTTCTTCTTGATCTCTTCGGCCTCGGCCTTCTCGATGTTTTCCTTGATTGGCTTGGGCGCTTCCTCGACGAGCTTCTTGGCATCGCCGAGTCCCAAGCCCGGCACCACGGCGCGCACTTCCTTGATCACCGCGATCTTCTTGTCGGCCGGGGCCGACTTGAGAATCACGCTGACCTGCGCCTTGGAGTCGGCGGCCGGGGCCGCTGCGGCGCCACCGGCGGCCGGGGCCGCTGCGCCGGCGGCCGCCACCGCGACGGGCGCGGCGGCTTTGACGCCCCATTTTTCTTCGAGTTCCTTGACGAGGGCGGCGATCTCCATCACGCTCTGCGCGCTCAACCACTCGATCACTTGTGTCCGATTCAATGCTTCAGCCATAACTCTGACCTTTCAACGGTGTCGTAGCGCCCCGCAGCCGCGGGACATTTGAGCCCGAAAGCCTTCGGGCCTACGATTTACCCTGGGTTTGCTTTTGTTTTTCTTCGTACGCCTTCAACACGGCGAGGAATTCGCCGGGCTTGGCGTTCAGAACGTAGAGCAACTGCTGCGCGGGCGTGTTCAACAACCCGAGCAGTTTCGCCCACAGCACGTCGCGGGTCGGCAGATCGGCCAGCGCGGCGAGATCTTCCGCCGTCAACACTTTGCCGTCCATCACGCCCGCCTTGTACTGCGGCTTGTCGAATTCCTTCATGTAGCCGCGCAACACCTTTGCCGCAGCCACCGGGTCGGTCTGTCCTTTCGGGTCCTTCCTGCGTCCCCAGATGACCGCGGTCTGGCCGGTGAGGCTGCCGTTCACGGCGAGGCCGAGGTCCTTGGCCGCGCGGGACAGCAGAGAATTCTTCACCACCCGGTAGCCGGCGGACGCGCCATCGAGCCGCCTGCGCAATTCATCGCTCTGAATCACGTTCATGCCCGTGAACTGCGCGAGGAACACGTACGAGGAACCTTGCAGTTCCTTCTTCAGTTCTTCGACCATCCATTGTTTCGCTGGATTCATGTTCGCTCTCCTTACGCCGCCACGGCGTGATCGGTGACTTCAATCGGGATGCCGGGACCCATGGTCGCCGCCAGCGTGCAGCGCTGGACGTAGTGACCCTTGGCGGTGGCGGGTCGGGCGTGCAACACCGCGTTGATGACCGAATGCGCATTGTCCACCAACGCCTGCTCCGCGAACGATACCTTGCCAAACGGCACGTGCACGTTTGCCGCCTTGTCTATCTTGAACTCGACGCGCCCGGCTTTGAATTCCTTGACCGCCTTCGCCGTGTCTTCGGTAACAGTGCCGGTCTTCGGGTTCGGCATCAATCCGCGCGGGCCAAGCTCCTTGCCGAGTTTGCGGACTTCCTGCATCGCGTCCGGCGTGGCGATGGCAACGTCAAAGTCCGTGAACCCGCTCTGGACCTGCTTGACCAGATCCTCGAAACCGACCGTGTCGGCGCCGGCATCCTTGGCGGCCTGTGCCTGCGCGCCCTTGGCGAACACGAGGATGCGAATTTTCTTGCCGCTGCCGTGCGGCAACGGACAGGTGCCGCGCACCATCTGGTCCGACTGTTTCGGGTCCACGCCGAGCTTGAAGGCGAGCGTGACGGTCTCGTCGAATTTCGCCTTGGGAAGCTTCTTGAGCAGCGCCACAGCTTCCTTTAGGTGATAGACCTTTTTGGGGTCCACCAGTTTGATGGCCTCGCGGTACCGTTTACCGTGTTGTTGTTTTGGCATTGGATTCTCCCGGCAGTGCGAACGAACCCTCGGGTTCTCCTGCGGTTGAGTGTTTCGTTAATCCACCACTTCGATTCCCATGTTCTTCGCCGTGCCCGCGATGATGCGGAACGCGGCTTCGTCGGACTTGGCGTTGAGTTCCTTGATCTTAATTTTGACGATCTCCATGATCTGTTTGCGCGTGACCTTGCCGACTTTGTTGCGGTTGGGCTCGGCGGACGCGGTGGCGATGCCGGCCGCCTTCTTCAACAGGATCGCGGCCGGGGGCGACTTGGTGATGAACGTGAACGACTTGTCCTGATAGACCGTGATGACGACGGGCACGATGGTGCCGGCCGAGTTCTTCGTCGCCGCGTTGAATTCCTTGCAAAACCCCATGATGTTGACGCCGGCCTGACCGAGCGCCGGGCCGACGGGCGGCGCCGGGTTGGCGGCACCGCCGGGGATCTGCAATTTGATGACCGCTGTGACCTTCTTCGCCATGACGTACTCTCTTCCGCGTTACGCTTTTTCGACCTGCCAGTACTCGAGTTCGACCGGGGTCGAACGTCCGAAAATTGAAACCGACACCTTGAGCTTGCCGCGCTCGTTGTCCACTTCCTCGATCGTGGCGCTCAGGTTCTGGAACGGCCCCTCGTTGATCTTCACCGTCTCGCCGAGCGCAAACATTTCCTTCGGCCGCACCTTGTCCTCTCGCTCCTTGATCTGGCCCAACATGCTGTCCTCTTCGCTCTTGGTCAGCGGGATCGGTTTTTCCCCGCCGACGAACCCGATGATGCCCGGCGTGTCGCGAATGAAGTACCAAGGTTTCTCCAGCAACTGCCGCTTCTCGTCCAAGAGCACCATCTTCACGAAGATGTACCCCGGATAAAATTTCCTCGTGGTGGTCGTCTTCTTTCCACGTTTGACCTCGGACACTTTCTCGGTCGGGATCAACACTTCTTTCACAAACTCGCCCAATTCCTCCTGGGTGATCCGTTTCTCGATGCTCTCCTTGACCTTCTGCTCCTGACCCGAGAGCGTGTGAATGACAAACCATCTTGGTTCCATGCTGTATCTCCGATTAGCTGTGGCCCATCAGACGGGTGATCACCCACAAGAACACGAGATCGTAGAGTGAAACGCATATGCCGAGCGCGAGAATGGCGATGCCGACGACGATCGTGGACTCCCGCAATTCCTCCCAGGTCGGCCAGGCGGACTTTTTCAACTCGGTCACGACTTCGTCGAAGAACGTGCGAAGTTGCTCGCGGTACTTGGCGAGCAGGTACACTGCAACGACGACGACGACCGCCCAGATGACAATCTTGAATATGGTTGCGCCTTCCATGTTGGTCGGTTCGACGCGATCGCGTCGGTTACTCCACCTGGCACGCCAGGAGGGACTCGAACCCCCAACCCTCGGTTTTGGAGACCGATGCTCTACCAATTGAGCTACTGGCGTAAAAAGGTGTCATGCTTACTTGGTTTCCTTATGCGACACGTGCTTGCCACACGTACGGCAGAACTTCTTGATCTCAAGACGCTCCGTCGTCGTCTTGCGATTCTTGGTGGTCGTGTAATTCCGGCCTTTGCACTCGGTGCAAGCCAGGGTGATGATCTCGCGTGGCATAGTTGTGTCGTTTCATTAAGACGACGAAAGCCCCCGAACCACAGGGGGCTTCCGCCGGCCATGTTGGTCTGCGCTACGCGACGACTTCGCTGATACGACCCGCGCCGATGGTACGCCCGCCTTCGCGGATGGCGAACCGCTGGGTCTTCTCCATCGCCACGGGTTGAATCAGTTCGACGCTCACGCTGATGTTGTCGCCGGGCATCACCATCTCGACGTTGGGAGGCAATTCGACTGTGCCCGTCACGTCCGTGGTGCGGAAGTAGAACTGGGGACGGTACCCCTTGAAGAACGGAGTATGACGGCCACCTTCCTCCTTGCTCAGGACATACAACTCGGCCTTGAATTTGGTGTGTGGCGTAATCGAGCCGGGCTTGGCCAGGACCTGCCCACGCTCGACTTCGTCCTTCTTGGTGCCGCGCAGCAGCACGCCGACGTTGTCGCCGGCGTTGGCATCGTCGAGCAACTTCCGGAACATTTCGATGTCGGTCGCCACCGTCTTCTTGGTCTCGCGCAAGCCGACGATCTCGACTTCATCCATCTTCTTGAGCCTGCCACGCTCGACGCGGCCCGTAACGACCGTGCCACGACCTTCAATGTTGAACACGTCCTCGATGGACATCAGGAACGGCTTGTCCATCTCGCGCACGGGCATCGGGATAAAGTCGTCGCACGCCTTGATCAACGCGTGAATGGACTTCTCCGCCTCGGGATCGCCCTTCATCGCTTTGAGCGCGCTGCCTCGGATGATCGGCGTTTTGTCCCCGGGGAACTCGTACTTGGTCAACAAATCGCGGATTTCCATCTCGACCAGGTCAATCAGGTCGGGATCGTCCACGACATCAATCTTGTTCAGATAGACCACCAGCGCCGGCACACCAACCTGGCGGGCGAGAAGAATGTGTTCGCGCGTTTGCGGCATGGGACCATCCGCGGCACTGACTACGAGGATTGCGCCGTCCATCTGCGCGGCACCTGTGATCATGTTCTTGACGTAGTCCGCGTGGCCGGGGCAATCCACGTGCGCGTAGTGACGCGTCTCGCTCTCGTATTCGACGTGAGCCACGGCAATCGTGACGATCTTGCTGTCGTCGCGCACGGTGCCGCCCTTGGCGATGTCGGAATAACTCTTGATCTCCGCGCGACCGGCCTTGGACAGCGTCTGCAAGATGCACGCGGTGAGCGTGGTCTTGCCGTGATCCACGTGTCCGATGGTACCGATGTTCACGTGCGGTTTGCTTCGTTTAAATTGTTCCTTGGCCATGACTAATCTCCTGTTCGCTTTTCAGTACGATGTTTGTGTTTGTTTACTCGAACACTCCCAACTGGAGCCCATGACCGGGTTTGAACCGGTGACCTCGTCCTTACCAAGGACGTGCTCTACCGACTGAGCTACATGGGCTTCACCAAACCCGGTGCGACGTACAAAAAAAATCTGCTGCCGCTGGCATTCCACTGGCTGTAGAGCACAAAAAGAGATAAAACACCCCTTCTCCGTTTCATGCATCTTGTGAAGCGGAACCGAGGTCTTTTACCGAGCACGCATTCTGTGCGACACCACGTTCTTTTCAACCGTGGACGCGCGACACTATAACAAAGTCGAAACTTCTGTCAACACCCCGCTCGATAAAATTCTTCGTCGCCCCGCAAAGCCCAAAACTCATAGTGTCCATGGCGGTCAGATCAGACTTGCAGGGTTCATTCCAACGGCCACGATCGAACATGCTGAAATCACGTTGAGGTTGAGTTGGCGTGCTCGCTCGATCAGCTCGTCGCTTTCGCTGCCCGGATTCAACCACAGTTCGCGACATCCTTTTCGACCGATGTCGCCGAGCACCTTCAATCCGACGGCGGGCGGCAGGTACACGCTGATCATGTCGAGAGCGACGGGAACATCCACAACCGAAGCGTATGCTTTCAACCCTTCGATCGTCGTCTCTTTGGGATTCACCGGGTACACATCGTAACCCGCGCTCACGTACGCGCGAACGGCTTTGTTGCCGAACTTGCTACGGTCGTTCGACGCGCCGATGATCGCTATGGTCTTCCGCCCGCTCATGATCGTCTCATTTCAAAATGGTCGGGGCGGCGAGATTTGAACTCGCGACCCCCTGCGCCCAAGGCAGGTGCGCTATCCAGGCTGCGCTACGCCCCGAACCAAAACCGAACTCACTCTACTCATTTGCTCCAACAAGTCGAGGCACCGGATGCGAATGTGGGAGGTGCCTCAGCGCGCCGATCTTCCGCCCATGTCCCATCCCGAGCCGGTCGGCGCGCTGAGGCGCCTCCCACGTTCCTCTACACACGAATCCGCACGAACTTCCGCTTGCCCACTTGTAACACAAGGCCGTCTTGAATTGTCACGCGCTCGTTGACGTCCGTTACCTTGTGTTCGCCCAGATGCACGGCACCCTGCTGGACCAGCCGACGCGCCTCGCTGTTGCTCGGAGCGAGCTTGCATTCCACAATCAATTTCACGATCCCGATTGGATTCTCGTTCGCTTTGACCTCCGGCATGTCACTCGGCAATTGACGCTTTGAGAACACCGACTCGAACTCCGCCCGTGCCTGTGCCGCTGCCGCGCTCCCATGGAACCGTTCGACAGTGGCCGAGGCAAGCGCCTTCTTCGCTTCCGGCTTCGAGCGGGGCGCCATTCTCACGCTGGACGGCACGGGCGAGAGCACGACCACCATGCTCAGTCTGGGTGAAGGCAAAGACATCCGCGTTCTGAGACGA
>CAZOTB010000046.1:35275-39952 GCA_964582645.1 uncultured Verrucomicrobiota bacterium
GCTTCCATCGGATGGCCCTTCCGAAGTTCGGCCAATTCCGCGCCCGATTTGTGCAGCAACAGCCGGTACCATTTCCACATCAACTCGTCCGAGATGGACATCGCCTTGCCGAACATCTCCTTGGGCAGCTCCGCGACTCCAATGTAGTTACCCTTGCTCTTCGACATCTTCTCAACGCCATCGAGTCCTTCGAGAATCGGGAGCACCATTACGATCTGCGGCGGTTGTTTTTCTTCCCGTTGCAGCTCGCGTCCCACGAGGTTGTTGAAAAGCTGATCCGTGCCGCCGAGTTCCACGTCGGAGCGCACGACAACGGAGTCCCAGCCTTGCAACAGCGGATACGTGAACTCACTGAGCGCGATATCAATGTCCTTGGCGAATCGTTCCTTGAAATCCCGCCGTTGCAGCATTTGCGCTGCGGTCATGCGCGAAGTCAGCCGGATCGCGTCCGCGAGATTCATCTTCGAGAACCACTCGTTGTTGTGCCGAATCTCAAGTTTCTCAGGAGAGGTGTCCAACACTTTGCCGGCTTGCTCAAAGTATGTCCTCGCGTTTTGCTCGATCTGCTCGGGTAAAAGCATCGGCCTCGTCTTGTTTTGCCCGGTGGGGTCGCCGATCATCGCCGTGTAATCGCCGATGATGAGCACCGCCTTGTGGCCAAGGTCCTGGAACTGCCGCATCTTCTCCAGCACCACACAATGCCCGAGGTGCAAATCGGGCGCGGTGGGATCCATCCCCAGTTTCACGCGCAGTGGACGATTCTGCGCGACCGATTCCTCAAGGCGCCTCGCCAACTCGTCCGCGGTATAGACCTGTTCCGCACCCTCCAACAGAACCTTCAGTTGTTTGTCGGCACTTTCCATCGCAGGCGTATTAGCTACACGAAGGCCCGCACGATGTCCACCCATCACGCTGGCCTCAGATTCGTGTGAGCACGAGGAAGGAGCCAATCCCATGTCCGATGGCACTGTCTCAGTCCCGCTGGAAACCGAGTGCTGCGAGCTTTACCCCGGCACCGGTATCGGCCCCGGACGCGACCACCTTTGTGTTGAAGAACTCCCGCCTCACCGGGTACTCCGCCCGCAGCTTGTCAAATTCACGCGGCCGCGCGCGCAATGCAACATCGTCGGCATTGATGTCATACACGCGCCGCACGAGGAGGCGCAACAGGTCCTCATCGTCCTGGCCCATTGCGTTGATTGCGATTCTCGGGACCGCCGGTGCCGGCATCAACGCGGTCGGCTCCCACGTCGGCTTGATCCCGACAAACCCGCATGCGGCCCGGTAGATCATCGTTGTTCCGTTGACCTTGCCGTCGAAGCTGTAGCCGGCAATGTGGGGGGTGGCGAGGTCAACCGCTTCCAACAACTCCAGCGAGATGCTTGGCTCGTTCTCCCACACATCGAGCACGCCCCCACCGAGCTTACCGGCTTGAATCGCTCGCAAGAGCGCAGCGTTGTCCACGACCGCGCCGCGTGAAGAGTTAATCAGGATCGGCTTGCGACCGAGTGCAGCCAGCCGACCTTCATCGAACAGATGAAATGTTCTGTCCTCGCCCTCCCGGGTCAGAGGCACGTGCAACGTGAGGATGTCCGATTCGGCCAGCAGGCGATCCAAGCGAACGAAGACCGGTGACTTCTCGGTGCGCTGCCGCGGCGGATCGTTCTGCAGCACGCGCATCCCAAGCGCCTCCGCGTAGCGAACCACGCGGCTGCCGACGTTGCCAACGCCGATGACGCCGAGCGTCTTGTCGCGAAGGCGAAACTTCCGCCGATGGGCCAGTTCGAGCATGGCGGCGACGATGTACTCTGCGACCGAGTTCGCATTGCTTCCCGCGGCGCTGGCAAAACCGATCTGGCGAGACGCCAGATAACCGGCATCCACATGGTCCGTGCCGATGGTGGCCGTCGCGACGAATCGCACCTTGCTGCCGTCGAGCAAGGCCGCGTTGACAGGAGTGACCGAGCGCACCAGTAACAGTTCCGCGTCTCTGACCGCAGCGGCGTTCATCTTGCGCCCGGGGATCAGTTCAATCTCGCCCAGCGCGGCGAACGCCTCGCGCACAAACGGGATATTGGGATCGGCGATGATCTTCATGCAGGAAACGGATCACTGCCCACTGTTCACGGATCACTGCCCTTCAACTCCAACCAGTAAAACGCCAGCAGGACCAGCGAGTGTGTGATCCTCCGTTCCCGGATCAACCCGCGCACTTCCGACAGCGGCACGAGATGCACCGCGATATCCTCTCCGTGATCGAATTGCGTCTCGGCCACCTTCCGCGCGTTCGTCACCAACACCGTATGCACATGGTTCGATTGGAACGCGGGGTTTGGATGCGCCGTCCCGATCACCGTCACCGAATCGCCCACATAGCCCGTTTCCTCACGCAACTCACGCTCGCCCGCGCGGCTCGGTTGTTCATCGCGATCAATCATCCCTCCCGGAATCTCCAGGGTGATCTCTTCGATCCCATGCCGGTACTGTTCGATCAACACGACCTCCCTCTGCGGCGTGAGCGCGACGACATTAACCCAATCGTTGCCGCTGAGAACGAGAACGTTATGTTTCTCGTTCGTCCGCGGCGAAATCGCAGTGCGCCACTGCGCCTGAAAGATGCGGAGATCCTGCTGCGGCATGGACTCCACGATCTCCCATTTTCGGATCGAGCCCATTTGCACGCTGCCGGTCTGTCGCTGCTGCGCCTGGGCAGCCCAACCCTGTCGCATGAGTGCGATCAGGTAGGCGAGCGATTCTTCGTATGACTGGCGCTTCGCTTCGGACAACTGCCGCGCTCGCTTATCGAGCTGGCTCGCCATGCCCGGAATCTGATCGGGAGGCGCACCGAGCCCGCGCAGGAAGTTTTCAATTTCGCTCAACGTCACAAGCCTCCGGTAACGGATTGAGGCAGGCGCGTCAAGCGCGTGTACGGACTTGACGCCACTGTCGCGCTGCCGTTTAGATGCCCCTCAGATGAACCTCTTCGATCTCAAGAACGACATCGCCGTCGTGATCGGCGGCACGGGCGTACTCGGTGGCGCGATGGCCGAAGGCCTTGCCAGCGCGGGCGCCGCGGTGGCAGTGCTCGGACGCAACGCCGAACGCGGCGAAGCTCGGGCGAAGTCCATCGCGAAGCAAGGCGGTCGTGCACGATTCATAGTGGCTGATGCAAACTCCAAAGAGAGCCTCCACGCTGCCCACTTGGAGATCCTTAAGCAACTCGGCAACCCCACGATCCTCATCAATGCCGCCGGTGGCAATGATCCCAAGGTCACCGTCACCGCGCAGAAGAAGTTCGAGCAAATCGTGGCCGACGACTGGCGCGCCGCGTTCGACACCAATCTCGTTGGCAGCGTTTTGTTGCCTTGCCAGGAATTCGGCCCCGCCATGTGCGAACGACGCCGCGGCAGCATCATCAACATCGCCAGCGTCTCCGCGCACATCCCGCTCTCCCGTGTAGTCGCCTACTCAGCCGCCAAGGCGGCGGTGCTCAATCTCACGCAGTTCCTCGCGCGCGAGTGGGCACCAAACAAGGTGCGCGTAAATTCGATCACCCCCGGCTTTTTCCCCGCCGAGCAAAACCGCAGGCTCTTGCTCAACGACGACGGCACCCCGACGGAACGCGGGCGCTCGATTTTCAGTCACACCGCGCTCGGGCGATTCGGCGAGCCGCAGGAGTTGATCGGCGCGGTTCTCTTCCTTGCCAGCGAGAAGGCAAGCAGCTTCGTCACCGGCACCGATATCCGCGTGGATGGCGGTTTTCTCTCACAGACGATCTGAGCGCGAATCGCGCGTCCGCACGCAAACCCATGCGCGAAACCACGCACTGCTTGTGCGCGTGGGAGCGGTTTCACTCGCCAGGAAAAATTATTGGCCCTGCAAAATGCCCGTGACTCCGCCCGAGCGGCCGGTTGCCTCAGCACCCTCCGTCAGATCATGGTCGCCACGTTGCTGTACGCCGACGAACACGACGGTTTTCTGCCCAAGGGCATACGGGCCGGCGGTGCCGGCAACAATACCGGGTACGGATTCAACTTCACCCCGAGCCATCTGTTCGACCGCGATCCACGGAACACCACCGCCGACCAGGAAATCTGCGGCATTGGGCAGTTGATGTGGTGCGGCTACCTGCCGGAAAACGCTGACTCGATCTCCTGTTCGGGCGCGAATTACCGCAGATGGGCGCAGATGTGTAGCTCTTAACAAAACCCGAATTATCTGCGTAATCCGCGTAATCTGCGGTGAAACATATCTCTGCGTTCCTCGCGTTCTCTCGCGGCCAATCCAAATTACGAAAAGAAGGAAACCAAAGAAACCAAGCTGGAGGGTGACGGCGCAGGAATGTTTCCCGAACCAGCGTCCTACGACGGCGGCGAAACTGTAGGTTGGCGGCGGGACAAGACCGAATGCGACCGCTTCGCAGGAGTTGGTCAGACCCGCGCCTTGCAACTCGACGATCTTTTTCTGCCGGCCCAGTTCGTCGTACGAGAAGCAATAGACATTCGACGGCGAACCGGAACCGGCAGCGTACAGCTACTTGGTTTCGACGCGCCCGAGCGTGTCGTATGTGAGTTCCGTCTTTTGACCTTTGAAGTCGAGCTTCGTGGCCAGTCGCCCGACAGAGCGGAATGCGAGCAGGAATCAACTAATCGAGGATGGGATGGCTATGGGGCCGGA
>CAZOTB010000047.1:0-39937 GCA_964582645.1 uncultured Verrucomicrobiota bacterium
CTCAAACGCAGAGGTTGGCACCAAAGTCGGCCGCGTCTGGCAAGGCATTTCGCGCAGAGAAGCAAGGAAAGACCTTGATAATCGCAGCCGGTAAGTTACACGCTGTGAGACGAATGAGTGGCAGGACGTCACCGGGGAAGACGAGTCGCCTGCGCGCGTTTACCCTCTTGGAATTGTTGGTGGTCGTTGCCATCATCGGCATTCTCGCCGCGATGTTGCTCCCTGTGCTTCAGAAGGCGAAGGAAGCCGGGCGTCGAACGACCTGCGCGAACAACCTCCGACAATTTGCCGTGGTGATTCACCTCTACGCCAGCGACAACGACGATGGTATTCCGTACTGGGCTACCTTCCCATCATGGGGCGGGAACGGCTACTACCCTGACGCATTTTTCTGGCCGTATCTCGGCTACACCGCCAACTCCATCAATAGCAAGAAGAACATCTTCTACTGCCCGAGCGCGGCAAACAAACCGCAGGTTATTCTCGACGCCGACCCGAACCGCGTCTTTGGGGGAAGTTATTTCAGTAACGGCTACCGCACCTATGCCATCAACGTCAGTCTGCGCGGCGTATATTCCCCATACTACACCAAGCTCAGACAAGTGAACCATCCGTCGCAATGCTTCCTCGTGGTCGAGACCACCAGTCCACGCATCGGGACGTTTGCCACCGACTGGCCGGTCGCGGGACGCCGGCATGGCGGCAGCCCGAACGCCACGCTCGCGACGCCCGCCGATGTGATTGGCAGCGGCAATGGATTCAACTCGGTGTTCACAGACGGCCACGTCGAATGGATCATGCCGGCCACCTACTTGAAGTGGATCCAGTCGGGTTCCCCCTACCGAAGGCCCTATTCGTGGTATTGAACAGGAACTCAACCTTCGCGAAAACGCGACGCAGTGACCTGAAGTATCCCGACCGGACAGGCCTCCTGGCCGACGCCTTCTTCAACGGCTTCGGATTTGGCAATGCCTCGCGCTACGCAATCTCGCCGCGCCACGCGGGGCGAACCCGGGCGAATGTGGCCTTGATGGACGGACACGTGGAAGCCTGCCGGGGGTCGGTTGTCGGGGCGAACGTGAACTATCAGGATATCAGCATCAGTTCCGCTTCCACGGGACCGGCTGGCTACAAAGCCCACCTCTACCCCTGATCTCCCGCTCTCACGCCTGCTTTTCCTCCGCCTCGCCCAGAGTCTCAAGCGTCGGCGGCGCGACATGGGTTTCGCGCTGGACAAGCCAGTGGGCGAGCAGCGAATCAAAGACAAGCTGCACAACGTGATAGAACACAAGCGGCACGCCGCCCAGGGGGTTGTCGGCGAAATAGCGCGACCAGATGTACGAGCCGGTCGCGACCGTTTTCTGCGAGCTGCAGATCGCGAGCGAACGACGGGAAGGGACGTCGCGGGCGCCAAGGATCGAGACCGCGTAGTTCAGCGCCAGGATGACGATGTGCAGCACGAACGTCGCGACCAGCACCCCGAGCACCACCCAGGGCGACCGCGCCATCCATTCGGATGCGGTGCCGACCGCCATGAAGATCATCGAGAGGATCACGGCCTGGCTTAGTAGCGTCGGCAACCAGCGGACAGGCGCAAGGTGAGCTTTGACGAAAGGTCGGACGATCTGGCCGACGACCACAGGCAGCAAAATGATCAACGCGAGCCGGCTGATCATGTGGAGCACATCAAACTCGACGTTCACCGCGAGCGTCAGGCGGAGAATCACCGGTGTCATCACCGCCGAGAGCATGCTGTTGACGATGGTCACGACCAGGGCAAGCGCCACGTTGCCGCGCGCCGCCGTCGAGACGACGATGCCCGATCCCAGCGTGCAGGATTGCGACGCGAGCAACATGAAGCCCACGACCAGCTGCGACGCCAGTTCGCTTGATGTCCACCGCAGCGGACCGGTTGCGAGGAACAGCACCAGTGGACCGACGCCGTACATCATGATGAACGACAAGAGCACGGCGCGCCCGTTCTTGAACTGCTCCAGCAGGTGCGATGTCTCCAAGGTCAGCGCGCCGCAGAACATCACGAGGGCGATCCCGGCGTCCACCCAGCGTGATTTCTGGTAGGTCTTGCTCACCTCGGGGAAGAGGAACCCCAGCACCCAAACCGCGGCGATTCCGAGGAGAAACCAGTGCTTGATGAGCCGGGCCTTCATTGCGTGCGGCGACGTGTAGCGGGTTTGGACGGCGAAAGCAACCCCGCTCCCTTTCGCAGCGGCCTGCAATAGACACGTGGCATATGCCACGCGACTATTGTAAACTGCGAAGTCTCGTGGCGGCGCGTAGAAGGTGGTAGGTTCTCCGCATGGAATCGAACCAGAAACAGCAACGGCTCATCGAAGCCGCCAAACGCAAGGCATTCATCCTGTACGAAGGAAAGCAGGTGCCCCATCGCAGTTGCGGCATCTGCCTCGCCGAGACCTTCAACCTGCCGACGGCACCCTATCAGGCGTTGCGGCGCGGAGGGATCACCGGCGAAGGCGAATGCGGTGCCATCAAGGCGGGCGAATTGATCCTCGGACAATACTTTGGCGACCCGAACCCATCGGGCGCGGTCACACCAATCCTGCGCGAGGCGATGCGATACTACCGCGAGCAATGGGAAAAGCGCGCCCAACTGGGTGCGGGCTGTGTTCGACGCAGCGACGGTACCCTCGACATCACGTGCAATCACCTCACCGCGCCACAGGGAGAGTTCCAGGGCGAAAAACGCCAGCAGTTCTGCACCAACATCGCCGCCACGGTGGCGGAGATCGTCGCGGAGACGCTCGTGAAATATGGGGCGGAGTTTGAGATCAAGCCGGTGTAGGGGCGCTCGGCGGTGCGCCCATCTTGGAAGCATGGCAGCAATCAATTGGGCGCACAGTCGTGCGCCCCTACGCTTCCGCTCCGGTTGGCGCCGCTTCCCACTTGCGCGTGGTGAGATAGACTCCGCACACGACCAGCACGGCGCCGAAAACTTGATTCAGGAAAATCGGCAGTCCGAAGAGGAGCGAAAACAAGAGGGTGAAGACGGGACAGAGGTTCGAGAAAATCGCCGAGCGACTTGGGCCCACCGCCATCACACCGCCGTACCACCAGATGCCGGCGAGCACCGTCGAGAGCATCACGATGTAGAACATGGCCCCCGCCAAAGGCCAGCTCCATTGGAGCGGAATTCCGCGCGGTACCTCGATCCACCCGAGCGGAAGGAAGCACACCGCCGCGATCAGCGAAGCCCACGCCGACAATGCGAGCGGCGTGATCCGACCCGCCCAGGAGCGCATGAACAACGAGTTGATCGCCCAGCTCGTGATCGAGACGAACAAGAAGAGGTCCCCCTTGTTGAAGCGGAGATGCAGCACATTCTCGATCGAGCCTTGCGATAACACGAACAACTCCCCGGCAAACGACAAGGCGATGCCGAACTTCTGGCCAAAGTGCAATTGCTCGCGCAGGAAGATTCCCGCCAGCACCGCCGTCATGATCGGGTTGGCGGCGATGATCAGCGAGGTGTTGATCGCGCTGGTGCGACTCATTCCCTCGAAAAAGCAGAACTGGTAGAGGAACGTCTGCAAGCCGGTGACGATCACGGGCACAAGCGCGGTCCGACCCAGTCGGTAGGATTTCGGTTGGAGGTAGGCCACGAGCGGCAAGGCCACGAGCGCCGAGAGCACGAATCGCGTCATGCCCATTTTCATCGGCCCCATCTCGACGAGCGCGTGTTTGACGACGAGAAACACGCCGCCCCAGATCGCGGCGACCGTCGTCAGTTCGGCGTACACTTTGCCCGTGCTTTTCGACATGGGGCGGAGTGTATAGCCGTTTGGTTGCGACCGGACACGCGAAAAGCAAGGGCTGCGGAAATAGCCATTTTATGCAAACTTTGGCTTGTCTTCGCGTCAATTTCCTGTCAAAGATTCGTTCGGCATGGAAGGCCAATCCGACAGGCCGTGGAGTTCGCGACGACGACTTATTCCCAGCCCGATGGAGTGTTTTATCCTCGTGGTCATCATCTCCGTTTTGGCGTTTCTGATGTTGAGCGCCTCGGACGAACCGCGCGAACTCGCCCGCCGCTCGCTCTGCATGAAGAACCTCAAGGAACTCGGCATGGCGATGAAACTCTACGCGGAAGACAACGGGGGACGATTTCCCTGTGATCCCGAAGCCACCACCGTCGGCTCCATGGCGTTGCTGGCCGGCAAGTACGTGAAGAGTCACGCGCCGACTCGCACGCACACGATTTACCATGCGCTTGTGTGTCCGGATGACCTGGCGCATGTGTTCGCGCGCATCGCGCCCGGCTCGCCGAAGAAGCCGCTCACTTCCAAGAACATCAGCTACGCGTACGGCGGGTTTTGTTTCGCCGACTCCATCTCTCCGGACTCGCCCCTGGCGTGTGATCGTTCGAGCACGGGGACGTGGACCAACGCCAAGCCCTGGGATCGCAACAAGTGGACGCATGGCTCCAGCGGCGGCAACGTCCTGCTCGCGGACGGACGGGTCTCGTTCTCCAAGTGGAAGGTCGGGACGATGGACGCGATCAAGAATCCATAGGACAGGCGTCTCGCCTGCCCTACCTTCGCTTCTTCGCCAGCGCGTGCCGATACACCTCGACGTACTTCCGTGCCGAATCGCTCCACGAGAACTCTTCTGCCATCGCCTGTTGACGAAGCTGGTCGATGTGCCGCGGACGATCGAACCACGTCGAGACCGCCCAGCCGATGGTGTTGTACAGGGCTTGCGGGGTCGGTTGCCAGAACTTGAAGCCCGTTCCGGCGCCGGTGCGTTCCTCGTAGTTCCGCACCGTGTCGTCGAGGCCGCCCGTGGCGCGCACGACCGGCAAGGTGCCGTATTTCATCGAGTACATCTGGTTCAGCCCGCATGGTTCATAGAGCGACGGCATCAGGAAAAAATCGCTCCCGGCTTCGATCCAGTGGCTCAGTTCGTTCGAGAACCCAATCTGTGCGCCGACACGGCCCGGATACGCCGATTGCAGCCAGCGGAAGAAATCCTCGGTCCGAGGATCCCCCGTGCCCAGCACCACCACCTGCATGATCATGTCATTCATCGCACTCGGGAGCGCTTTCTCCAGCAACTCGAAGCCTTTCTGCTGCGCGAACCGCGAGACGATCCCGAATAACGGCCAGTCGGAGCGGTTGTCGAGTTGGAAGCGCTGCTGCAACGCCAGTTTGCAGGTCGCCTTGCCGCGCATGTCGCTCGCGCTGAACCGGGCGGGGATCAGTTGGTCGGTCTCGGGATTCCAATGCTCATAGTCGGCGCCGTTGAGGATGCCGAACAGGTCCGCCGCGCGGTTGTTGAGATACGGTGCCAGTCCCATACCGCCCATCGGATCGAGAATCTCGCGCGCGTGCGTCGGCGAGACGGTCGTGAGCGCGTCGGCGAAATGAACTCCACTTTTAAGGAGATTGATCTTCCCGTGGTCTTCGAACTTGTCGGGCGTGAAATGCTCCCAGCCCACGCCAATGTATGGAAACGCGCTGGCATGATAGTGGCCTTGGTAGCCGACGTTGTGGATCGTGAGCACGCTGGCCGTATTCGAGAGCGGCGAAAGAACGCGGTCCCACGTTTTAAGGAACGCCGCGACCAAAGCTGTGGGCCAGTCGTGGAGGTGCATCACGTCAGGAATGAATGCAAGGTCCTTGCAGATCTGCATGGCTGCCTTCGACAACAGCGCGAAACGGAAGGCGTTGTCACCGTACTCACCGGAGGAATCGTGGTAGATGCCGGACCGACCGAAGTACCGGTCGCACTCCACGAACCATACCGGCACATCGCCATCGAGCGTCGCATTGTGGACGCCGACCCATTGCTCCTCCTTGTTGCCCATGTGAACACAAGCCGCGACCTGGGGTTTGATGCCGAACTTCGCGCGATCAATCGAGGCGTACAACGGAAGCACGACGCGGGCATCGTGACCCAGTCGGCGCAGTTCCTTTGACAACCCAGCCACGACATCGCCCAGACCGCCCGTCTTGGCGTAGGGGGCGCATTCCGAAGCTGCAAAAAGGATTTTCAGGCGATCCGGTGTTGTAGCCGCCCGCGTCGAGGGCGGCGAAGTGCGGACCACGAGGCCGCGGTCAGCGCCCGCGGCTACAACCCGGTGCCGTCTCGTCCGATGTTTGGTGACTCGTGCCATGCTTGAGGACGGAGAATTGCGAAACTTGGGAGCGGAGTAAAGCAATCAATCGGGAACGTACAAGCTGATTCGGTTCGACATGTCGGAGTTCAGCGAGAAACACACCGTCGCCCGGTTGATCGCCGCTCCCCGCGACCCATTTCGCTCACCGATGCACGCGCGGCTGTCTGCGAGAAATCCACGCTTGAGTAAACCCGCCCGTTGAACCATTAGTTGCGTAGGGTGAAGCGGGCCAGTAGTACTAACAGCCCGCCTCACCCTATAAACAAGTTACCGAATCGGAGAGTTGTGTGCGAAGATGAGCACCAAACAACAGTCGCAGTACACCATCCCCGTTCGCAGTATCCGCATTGGCCAGATTGTCTCGCTTGTCTTTGCCCTGCTAGAGCTAGTAGCGGCCGGGCTTCTGTTCGCGTACACAGACAAGAATTTCCTCGCAGGCATTCTGTCGGTTGTCGGTCTCATCACTTTGATACGCGTCTTTACATACCCGTTTGAGTACAGAAGAATATGAGATGGAAAGCAGAACGAACAAGGTCAACCGGATCACTGGCGAACCACGGGCAGCGATCAACGCGCGAACTGAATTCGAGGCTTGTTTGGCGCTGCCCGTGGTCGCTCAGTTCCGGCGTTCGTGGAAGACATGCCGTGAGGAAATCAAATGGATACTTGGCCCTATACCTTGTGACCCTGAGTACAGTTTCATTCGTCGTGGTGCTCGGAAGCTGCGAAGAGCCATTTGTTGTCTTCCGCTGGAGTCAGGCACTTGTTCAGGTGGGGCTGGCCGTGGCGCTGATGGGTTTCTGGATTTGGTTCGCGGTCGGAGTATCCCACGGTGCAGCCGTGCGCAAGGTCAGCCGGTGATGGCTTGTTTCATTGCTCTGGGTTGTTTACGTGCTCGTTCCACTGTGGGATTGTCCCGCGGGCTATATTGGAGACATCAACAGGATTGTGCTCCACCGACAATAGCAGGCCGAACCAGACATCTGTGGTAGTCCGGCAAGAAGATTCGTGAAGTGGCCCACGGGGTGGTTTCCTTTCAGGTGGTGAGTAGTTTTGCCTGGGTTCTTCTGCGTGCATTGCCGCAGAGCGGTTCGTCATAGTCACGACGATCCTGCCAGCACTCCAGCTCCGGACAGTGTCCGCGTGGTGGTTGAATTGTATTACAGACATCCTCGCATCGGGGCTAACCCGGATATTTCACAATCAGGCCGCACGTTGTCTCCGAATTCTCATTCACACCCCACTTCAGTGGGGTGGTCAGCAGCTACAAGACACCGCGAACCGCTTCAGCGGTTTCGACCCGGTGAGGAAAACCGCGGAAGCGGTTCGATCCCGCCTCGCGACGCAAATCACCCCACTGAAGTGGGGTGTGAATGAGAGCGCACGGTCTGAGCGTCCGAGAACTTGTGAAATAGCCAGGCTAATGCGCGGTGCCGTTTCCGTTCCCATTGCCATTGCTCGCGGCGTGGATGCGAGTGTCCTTTTGCAGGCAGGACTCCATGACGAGATTGTCGGTGCTCATCGTGACGTTGGCGGGAGGGGGCGCTTTGAGCGGGGTGATGCCGAAATTGCCGTTCTCCCAAAGCAGGATCTCGATCGCGGCCTGGTTCCCGACGAGGTCCCCCATGGTGGCCGCAATGATCTTGCCTTGGTGGACGAAGAGTTCTGCACTGGCACCGTTGCGTTCCAACTGAATGTGGACGGACCGGTTGGCCGCGCCGAGGATTTGCACCATCTCGATGAGTCCCATCTCGCCCAGACTGCCGCGGACGCCGGCAACCTGCGACTCTGCCTGGCTGCGCAACCGGTGAATCAATCGGTCCACTTTCACCGCGACGATGTCCACGTTATGCGGTTTGGCGAGCCAGTCTTCGGCGCCGAGTTCGAGCGCCTGACGAATCTGCGTGGCGTCGGCGCTGGCATGGAAGAGGAACGGGATGCTCTGGTATGAAGGGTCCACCTTGAGCGAACGCAGGAGCTGCAGGCCGTCGTCGCCGCCCGGGAGACGAAACTCGCTGATGACCACGGTCACGCTTTCCGTGGCCAACACCTGCATCGCGGCATCGAGCGAAGAGACCACGCGCACTTTGCGGTCGTCGTTTTCGAGGCGGAGTTGCAGGTCTTTCACTTCCTCGGGATTGGGATCAATGATGAGCACCTTCGCCTGGAACATGTCCATCGTGCTGAGCATGCGTTCGCTCTTGCGAAGATGGATGAAGGTCTCCAACGCCTGCGTGTCGAAGGTGCCGGAGGGTTGTCCGCGCATCCAATGGAAGAACGCTTCTTCCTCGTTGGTCTCGGGATTCGTGCGGCGCAGGGTGTCGTACACGTCGGCGATCCGCAGGATACGCGCGGTCAACGGCGGCGCAGGCGACCCCGGCTCCGCCACATGGCGGGGCCGCGATGCCGCGAGCAGCAGCTTGCTCACGTTGAACGGGAGCGGGAGTTGCGAAATGTGGTCCACCGTCTTTTCGTAGCCAGGCAATTGAGCGCCGTTTCGATCCTGGGTGACTTTGGTGAACGTGCGGCTCTGGATCAAACTGGCGAGATCGTGGAGGTAGGCGGCTGCGTTCAACTCGTCCAGGTCGCGCGCACCCAATCCCATCCTCTGCCCGACCAGCCAGCAATACTTCGCGACGGCGCACGAATGCCCGCGCACGGTCGGGTTGTTTCCCTCCAGTTGCGCGACCAGGAAATCGAGCGCGGCCATGAACCCACGCGTCATCTTATCGTGGTCCACCTGCGGGTTGAGCACGAGATCGCTGAAGCGGTTGACGATCCGCACCGCCGTCTTGCCGTTCAGCTTTTTCAGCAGGAGATCGGCCTCGGCGGTGACGGGGCAGGCTTCGCGTCGGGCCAGCAGAAAATCAATCGCAGTGGACGCGATCAGGCGGTCGGCTTCGGCAATCGTCGTGGCACGGAGAACCTGGTAAGCTTCGCGATGGAGGACGCGCGTGATTCCTTCGGCGCTCTCGTTATCCTTTTCCAGCAGCAGGACGACGCCTCGTGCTTCCGACTTCGCCACGGTCGGCTTGAGCGCGGGACGAGCGGGCGTCCCGCCCGGCAGGCGGGAATAGATTTCAGCCAAGTTCAACTTTGCGGTTGAAGGAGCAATCGGTGTCATGCTGGCTCGCTCTCGTGGCTGCGGCGGGTCACCGGCCGGCCAAGAGTCCCAGTTTTTAAGCAGAGTACGTGCCCCATGAGTGTGGAAGCGCGGGCATCCCCTACCGAGCCTGGCACGGGGCGCTTTTGTGCAATTCCGCGCTTCAACCGCCGGGCGTTTCGTGTTACGGAGTTGAGAGGAGCGTAGGCATGGACAAAAAAGAAATCGCGGAGGTGTTCGAGGAAATCGGCGCGCTGCTCGATCTCAAGGGCGAAAACCCATTTCGTGTGCGCGCCTACTACAACGCCGCGCGGATGATCGAGGGGTTGCAGGAGGAAGTCAGCAAGCTCGTCGCGGAGAACCGGCTCATCGAGATCAAGGGCATCGGCAAAGACCTCGCGGCCAAGATCGCCGAGATGGTGACGACGAACAAGCTGCAATTCTACGACGAACTCAAAGCCTCGATGCCGGCAGGATTATTGGAGATGTTGAAAATCCCCGGCTTCGGTCCGAAGCGGGCGAAGCTGGTCTATGACAAGCTCAAGGTGGACAGCATTGAAAAGCTCGAAGCGGCGTGCAAGGACGGACGCATCGCCGGGCTGGCCGGGTTCGGCGAGAAGTCGCAACAGAAAATCCTCGACGGCATCAAGCTGGTGCGGCAGTTCGGCAACCGTCACCATTATGACAAGGCGTACGCGGTGGCGCAGCCGATCCTCGATGCGTTGCGCGCGCATGACGGCGTGATCCGTTGCAGCGTCGCCGGCAGCCTGCGACGGCACCGCGAGACGATCGGCGACATTGATTTTCTCGTCAGCGCGAAGCCGAAGGATGCCGCCTCGGTTTCGGAGGTCTTTGTGACGATGCCGAGCGTGATCAATGTGATCGCGAAGGGGGAAACCAAGTCAAGCGTGGTCCTCAAGGGCGGCATCCAGGCTGACCTGCGCGTGGTGAGCGACGCGCAGTTTGCGTTTGCGCTGAATTATTTCACCGGCAGCAAGGAGCACAACATCGCGCTGCGGGCGCGGGCGTTGAAGCTGAAGAATCTCTCGCTCAACGAGTACGGCTTCTCTCCCGCCGCCGAGAAGGAGAAGAGCGCGAAGGAACTCGGCAGCAGCATCCCGTGCAAGGAGGAAGCGGACATCTACCGGGCGCTCAAGCTGGAGTACGTCGCGCCCGAGTTGCGGGAGGACATGGGGGAGATCGAGGCGGCGGAGAAGGGTGAGTTGCCGAAACTGATCGAGAAGGAGAACTTGCGGGGAACGTTTCATTGTCACAGCACCTGGAGCGATGGGATCGAGACGGTCGAGGCGATGGCGCGCGGGGCCATGGAACTGGGCCTCGAATATCTCGGCATCGCCGACCACAGCAAGTCGGAGCGCCAAGCCAACGGGCTCGACGAGAAACGGATTCGCGCGCAAGCCGAAGAGATCAAGAAGCTCAACGAGAAGTTCGCGAAGGAAGGCTTCCGCATCTTCCACGGCACCGAGTGCGACATTCTCGGCGACGGCTCGCTGGATTTCGACGACAAGACGCTGGCGTTGCTGGATTACGTCGTCGCGAGCGTGCATCAGGGATTCAACATGCCCGCCGACGCGATGACGAAACGAATCTGCAAGGCGCTGGCCCATCCCAAGGTCACGATGCTCGGCCATCCCACCGGCCGGCTGCTGCTGGAGCGCGAGAGCTACGCCGTCAACATGCCGGAGGTGATCGAGTGCGCGGCAAAGCATGGGAAGATTATCGAGATCAACGCTCATCCCTACCGGCTCGATATGGATTGGCGGTTGTGGAAACGCGCAAAGGAACTCGGCGTCAAGTGCAGCATCAATCCCGATGCGCATAACATTCCCGATCTGCAATACATCGCCGTCGGCGTCGGCATCGCGCGCAAAGGCTGGCTGACGAAGGCGGACGTGATCAATTGCCTGCCGCTGAAGCAGGTTGAAAGCGCGCTGAAGGAACGAGCACGATGAATGGTTATGCCCCACCCATGAATCCCCAGCCGGCAGTCGTCACCTGGTACCGGGTGTACTGCGTGGCAACGGCGATTCTTTACCTGGTTCTCGCCATATTCGGAATCGTCCTGCTGGTGATTGATCCCTCGTTGCTCGGTTCCAAGACCGACCTGGACCCGATGGAGATAACGATCCAGGCGATCGTATTTCTCGTGTTGGGGTTGCCGCTATTCCTCGCGTACCTCACGGCCGTGTTTCTCCCGGCCAAGCCCTGGAACTGGATCGTTGGGATGGTGCTGATCTGCATCGGCCTGACGAGTTGCTGTTGTCTGCCCGCCACGATTCCGCTGCTGATTTTCTGGATCAAGCCGGAGACGAAGACGTACTTCGGACGGGGATAGCTCCTTGTGCCATCACTGAATTTCCCCTACGGTCGCGCGTCCATGCAGACACGAATGAAGCGCATCGTTTTAGCGATCTCATTGCTCGGGGTCATGTATTCCGGGAACGCACAGGAACTGACCGGCAAGCAAATCATCGAGCGAGTGCTCGCGGCGTTTCCGCAGAAGGATTTCCTCTGCCAGGCGCGGCTGACCTCCACGAGCGAATCGGGGCTGGAACAAACGCTCGATGTCCAAATTCAAACGCGCAAGACCGCCGAGGCGATCGCTTCCGCCATCGTGGTCACGGGACCGACAAACCTCGAGGGCAATGCTGTCCTGACTCTCTTCCGCAAGGACGGCACCGAGGCGATCTATCGCAAGCGTCCAGGCGAGAAGAAGGGTGAGCGCATCCACGGCGCGAGTTTGGGCGAGTCGTTCGCGGGAACGGACTTCGCCTGCGAGGATTTTGATTTCGGTTTCCTGCGATGGCCCGAACACAAGCTCGTCGGCGAAAAACGGCGTCAAGCGCGCGATTGTTTCGTCATCGAAAGCGTGCCCGGCAAGGGCCAAAGCGCGCAATATGGCAAGGTGGTTTCGTGGATTGATAAGGAGAGTTCGCTCCTGATGCTGGCGGAAGGCCATGCGCCCGATGGGAAGTTGCTCAAGGTGTTCGATATTCGGTCCCTCAAACAGTTCGAAGGCGGCTGGTTCATCAAGACGATGAACCTGAAACACCTCGCCGCCAACCGCCAGACCCGGCTGGAAGTGACTCAGTTCGAGCACGCGCTCAACCTCGACGATCGTTATTTCTCGCCCGAGACGTTTGGCCGCGTGGCGGCCTTCAAGTTCCCGCAGGGGACGAAGAGTTTCTGAGATGGCAGATTGGAAGGCTGGAAGAATCGAAGCTGACCAGCACGCCATTTTCCATTCTTCTATTCTTCCATCCTTCCATTAGTCTCGCTGCCATGGACGAGCAACCGAAGAAGCCGTCGCCGCCCGCGCGGATTTCGCCTTCCGACTGGTCGCCGCAGTTCATCAACGCAATGGCCCATCTGTACCGCGGCGAACTGGGCCGCATCATGGTGTGGCGCCAGCGTCTCGACGCCACCACCACCTGGGCGATCGGTTCGACCACCACCATCATCGGATTGTGTTTCACCTACCGGGAAGCGCCACACATGCTGGCTCTGGTCAATATGGTCATGGTGTGGATTCTCCTCTGGATCGAAGCGCGGCGGTACCGGTTCTACGATGCATTCCGCGCCCGGGTGCGAATGATCGAGGCGCATTTCTACGTGCCGTTGCTCAAGCCGGAGGCCAGGATGCTCGAAGGCGACTGGCGCGACCTGCTGTGTGAAGACCTGCTTATTCCGACCTACAAGATGAGCGCGCTCGAAGCGGTGGGCCGCCGGCTCAAACGAAACTACATCTGGTTGTTCGCTGTCATCCTCGTGGCGTGGATCGAGAAAATCTTCCTCCACGCAGCGCGGCGGCCGATCCAGTCCTGGGCGGAGTTTCGGGAGGAACTCCAGTACGGCACATTCCCGGCCGAGGTGATCCTGATTGCAGTGGCATTGTTCTACGCCTTCCTGGTCGGGCTGCTGGTGTACACCCTCAAGCAAGGCGCGGAAGAAGTGGGACGACCGCGCACACCGCCGAAGCGCTGGAAGATTTGACGCGACCCGCATTCGATGTAGAGTCGGGCGGAATGAGCGCCCAGAACAACAGCCCGATTCCTGAGGACTTCCAAAAGAAGTTGCAGGAATTCATGAAAACACAGTACGGCGACAAGGTGGTCTTCTCCAACATCGCGCCGCAAACCGAGCGCGTCGAGGAGACGCCCGAACAGCATGAGCCCACGGAGAAGTCGTACAGCTTCGAGTTCAACTTCAAGCCCAAGGAAATCAAAGCCCATCTCGACCGGTTCGTGATCAAGCAGGACGAGGCGAAGAAGGTCCTCAGCATTGCCGTGTGCGATCACTACAATCACGTCAAAGCGGCGGCGCGCGGCCAGGCCAGGGGCGAATACAACAAACAGAACGTCATCCTGCTCGGGCCGACCGGCGTGGGGAAAACGTATCTGATTCGCTGCATCGCAGAATTGATCGGCGTGCCGTTCGTGAAGGGTGACGCCACCAAGTTCAGCGAGACCGGCTACGTCGGCGGCGACGTGGAAGACTTGGTGCGCGAGCTCGTCCAGCGCGCCGACGGTGACGTAAAGCTGGCGCAATACGGCATCATTTACCTCGACGAGATTGATAAGATCGCCACGCCGCCGAACATCATCGGGCGCGACGTGAGCGGGCGGGGCGTCCAGACGAACCTGCTCAAGCTGATGGAAGAAACCGAGGTGCCGTTGCGCAGCCCGACCGACATTCAGGCGCAGTTGCAGGCTGCGTTCGAGTTCCAGCGCAAGGGCAAGGTGAAGAAGGACACGATCAATACCCGGCACATCCTGTTCATCGTCAGCGGCGCGTTCGACAAGATCGAGGAGATTGTTCGCAGCCGGCTGCGCGCGGCCCACATCGGGTTCGGCGCGGCCACGCGCGAGGAAGTTTCCGCCGCGCAACTCTACCGGCAGGTCAACACCAGGGACTTCATCAAGTACGGCTTCGAGCCCGAGTTTATCGGCCGGCTTCCGGTGCGGGTGGTGTGCGACGAACTGACGGTCGAGGACCTGTATCACATCCTCAAGAACAGCGAGGGCTCGGTCGTGCGGCAATACGAAGCATCGTTCACGGCGTTCGGCGTCGAAGTCATCTTCGCCGACGATGGCCTGCGTGCCATCGCCGAACTGGCCGCGAAGGAACAAACCGGCGCGCGTGGATTGCTCACTGTGTGCGAGCGGGCGTTGCGCGAGTACAAGTACGAACTGCCGTCGTCTTCGGTGAAACAGTTCGTCGTCAACCGCCCGCTGGTCGAGCACCCCATCGAAGAACTGAAACGCGTCCTCGCCAATCCCGAGGCCGAGCAGCGGCTCGTCCTGCGCGAGATGGTGTTCGATTGGGCGGAGCGATTTCAGCAGAGACACCGCCTGACGCTGCGATTCGCCGATGCCGCCGTGGACGCGGTGGTGGATCGCGCGCAGCACGAGAACAAGACCGTGCGCGAAATGTGCAACCACTTGTTCAAGGACTTCGAGTTTGGTCTGGGATTGATCCGAAACCACAAGGGCCAGACTGAGTTTGAAATTCCATCCTCGGCCATTGCCGACCCCAGCAAGTTCCTGAGCGATCTCGTGCTCGCTTCCTATCCGGCCAGAGAGCCCAAACCGGCCGCCGGCGGTTCGTAAACCCGCCGGCTGCGAACATTCCCGATGGACAGCCGGGAACGGCTGTTTTAGTCTCGGCGCATGCGACTGATCACCTACCGACTTCCCGGCAAAACGCCCGCTATCGGCGCGTTGCGCGACAGTACCGTGTTCGACCTGACTTCCATTGCTCCCTCGCTTACCGACTTTCTCGCGGCAGGCGAATCCGCATTGGCCGCGGCGCGCAAACGACTCGAAGGCGCTCCGTCGCACAAACTGGCAGAGATCGAGTTGCTGGCGCCGGTGCCGAATCCGCCCAAGATCCTCTGCCTGGCCGGTAACTACCAGGCGCACGTGACCGAAACCGGCCGCAAAGCGAAGGAAAAGGCGCGCGTGACGCCGTTCCTGTTCATGAAACCCGCGACCACAATACTGCCCCCAGGCGGTGTGATTCGTCGCTCGCGGATGACCGATCAACTCGATTGGGAGTTGGAGCTGGGCGTGGTCATCGGCAAGACGGCGAAGCATGTGCCCGCCAGAAACGCGCTCGATTACGTGGCCGGCTACACCGTCACCAACGACATCAGTTCCCGCCGCCTCCTGCACGACGGCGAGGTGAAAGACCAGGACTGGCAGAAGTTTTACGATTGGCTCGTGGGCAAATGGCAGGACACCTCATTGCCGATGGGGCCATGTCTGGTCACAAGAGACGAAATTCCCGACCCGCAGAACCTCCGTCTCAAGTTGAGCGTAAACGGCGTGGTGAAACAGGACGGAAACACTTCCCAAATGATCCACGGCGTTGCTGAGACGATCGCGTTTGCCTCGCAGTTCCTCACGCTTCAGCCCGGCGACCTCCTCCTGACGGGCACGCCTGCCGGAGTGGGGAAAGCGCGTGGGGAATTCCTCAAGCCGGGGGACAGCGTCGTGAGCGCGATCGAAGGGATCGGCGAGATCACGAATGTCGTGGAAGATGAGCTGTAGCCGCGAGCGTGAGCGAGTGGCCATCCGCTCGCACACGCTCGCGGTTGCATCAGCAACACGGGCAACCGCCGCCGTGACCCTTCCCGCGTCCTTTGCCCTTGCTGCTCGGCATCGCACACGCGCCGGGATAGGCGCAGTCGCCCGGACCGCCGTTGCCGCCGCCCGTGGTGGACGCGAATACGGACAGTTTCTTGGAGAGCCTGGTGGAACTGCAGTGCGGACACTTCGTGCCCTTCCAATCGCTGGAACGAACCAGAAGCTCGGAGTCCTTCCCGCAACTGCTGCAATGAAATTCGTAGAGTGGCATAGCGAGAGTATTCCTACCACAACGACGTCGCCTGTCAACGCGAGAGGTCGGCAAGATATTGGAGCGCCACGCGATGGTATTTCTCGGCCCAACGGCGAATCTCCTTCCGCTCCTTGTCGCCGAGCTTGCTGACGATCTTTGCGGGCGAGCCGTACACCAGTGAACCGTCGGGAACGTCCAGACCCTCCGTCAGTAATGCGCCCGCGCCGATGATGCATTGGTTGCCGACGCGCACGCCGTTCATCAGAATGGCGCCCATGCCGATCATGTTCTCGTCGCCGACGGTGCAGCCGTGCAGGATCACGCCGTGCCCGACGGTGTTGAAGCTGCCGATCACGCAGGGATGGTCATTGGCAACGTGACAGACCGAGCAATCCTGGATGTTCGTGCACTGCCCGATTTTCACATGATTGGTGTCGCCCCGGACCACGGCGTTGAACCAAATGCTGGAGTCGTCGTCCAGCGTCACGTCGCCGAGGACGCGGGCGCCTTCGGCGATGAACACTTTCTGGCCGATGACCGGCTCCTTCTGCAACGACTGTTTCCGGAAATCCTCGTAGCCCACGCCGGCAGCGTATCACGGCAGCCGTGCGCTGGCCATCCTGTGTTTGACACAAACTGAATGCTGGCGCGGCGAGGTTACGTTCGGTAGTCTGGCGCTGGCGTGGAGATCGCACTGGTACTGCTCATTCTGGCGGCGGCCATCTACTTGTTCGCGACCGAGAAGTTTCCGATTGATCTGGTCGCGATGATGGTGCTGGGCGCACTGTTGGTCGTTGGGTTGGTCGCAACGTCCACCGGTGTGATCAATGCACAGCGTTGGATCACGCCACTCGAGGGCATCTCCGGCTTCAGCAATCCCGCCGTCATCACCGTGGGCGCGATGTTCGTCCTGAGCATGGGCTTGCAGAAAACGGGCGTCGTCCGCGCCATTGGACGCGTGATGCTGCGCGTGGGAAAATTCCCGTTCCTGCTGTTGGCGGGGATCATGATCGCCATCTGCTGTGTGTCGGCGTTCCTGAACAACACCGCTGCCGTCGCGATCTTCCTGCCGCTGGTGCTTTCGGTCGCGGCGCGTCATAAAATTTCGCCCTCCAAGCTGTTGATCCCGCTTTCGTATGCCTCGCAATTCGGCGGCGTTTGTACGCTCATCGGCACCTCCACGAACCTGCTGGTCAGTTCCATTTCACAGCACAACGGGCTGGGCGCCTTCAGCATGTTCGAGATGGGGCAACTGGGATTGATCCTGGTTGGCGCGGGCATCGTGTACTTTCTCGTGGCCGGCCAGTTCCTGTTGCCGGCGCGCCGCGGCGAGGAACTCACCGAGGCGTACCAACTGGGCGCGTACATCACCGAGCTGCGCGTCATGAGCCGGTCGCCCCTGATCGGCAAGACCCTCGCGGAAAGCAAATTCGGCCAGGCACACGACGTGACCGTGCTCGAAATTATGCGTGAAACGAGCCGGATCTACTTTCCCCTGGATGAGCCGATCCGCGTGGACGACGTCCTCCTGGTCCAGGGGAAGGTCGAAGACCTGATGGACTTGAAGACCACGCTTCGTCTCGAAATCGAGTCCGAGTTCAAACTGCGCGACGAAACGCTCGAGGCCGGCAACCTGATCCTCGTCGAAGCGGTCGTGGCGGCGCGCGCGGGGGTGGCAAAGCAGACATTGGCGGAGTTGAACTTTCGCCAGAAGTACAACGCCATTGTCCTCGCCATTCAGCGTCGCGGCGAGAGGCTGCGCGAAAAGCTCAAGAGCGTCCGACTGGAGTTTGGCGACGCGCTGTTGTTGCTTGCTCCTCGGGACACCATCGCCAAACTGCGCGCGGACGACGACTTCATCGTGCTCGAAGCCGTGGACGAACCCACGCTGCGTCGTCGCAAGGCCCCGGTAGCACTGCTGATCTTCGCCTGCGTGGTCGGCCTGGCTGCAATGGGCCTCATGCCGATCGTGGTGACATCCATCCTCGGTTGCATCGCGATGGTAGTGACACGCTGCATTACGCTCGACGATGCCTATGAAGCAATTGATTGGAGGGTGATCTTCCTGCTCGCGGGCGTGCTGCCGTTGGGAATGGCTCTGGAACGTTCCGGCGCCGCGGCGCTGGTGGCGGGGCACTCGATCGCAATGGTCGGCGAACTCGGCCCCGTTGCGGTGCTGGCGATCATCTACCTGCTGACCGCGGTGTTGACCGAGTTCATGAGCAACAACGCTTCGGCGGTGCTGCTCGCGCCGATTGCGATCTCGATGGCAGTCCAACTCGGCGTCAGCCCGAAGCCCTTCCTGATGGCGGTGACGTTCGCGGCGTCCACGGCGTTCGCGACCCCGGTGGGCTACCAGACCAACGCGATGGTGTACGGGCCGGGAGGCTACAAGTTCACCGACTACATGTACGTGGGCATCCCGCTGATCTGTATCTTCTGGGGGTTGTCGGTCTATTTCATCCCTGTGATCTGGCCGTTCTACGGCATGCCGCCGGGACGATAGATTCACATTCGCCGACGATTTCCGTCCAAATCCCTTGCGAGCCGGATTCTTGAACTGTATGGTTTGGTTGAGGAGACGGTGGTGGGGAGAAACAGAAGCCGTGCAACGGGAAGGAACACAAATGGAAACTAACTATCCAAATATCCAGGGCGACACCGGGCAGGTGACTCGCGAGAAACTTGCGCAGGACCTGCGCGTGTTAATCCACGATGCCGAGGAGGTACTCAAGAGCGGGGCCAGCGTCGCGGGCGGTAAAGCCGATGAGTTGAAAGCCCGGCTGCAAGCTTCACTCGCGAAGATGAAGGACACCGCGCACCGGCTCGAAGCGAAAGCAGTCGAGAGCGCGAAGGCAGCCGACAAGGTGATCCGCGAGCATCCATATGAATCCATCGGTGTGGCGTTCGGCATCGGGCTCCTGATTGGAGTTTTGATCAACCGCAAGTAGGTCATGGCAGAGCCAACCCAAAGCGGCGGCGGACTGTTCGACACGATCCGTCGAATGCTGGATTCTGCGCTCGCGCTGGTGCAGAACCGGCTGCAATTGTTTGCCGTCGAGTTGCAGGAAGAAAAGGTGCGCCTGTTCGACCTGCTTCTGCGCCTGGCGGCTGTTGCGGTGCTGGGGCTGCTCGCGCTCATCGCCGCCACCGCCACCATCGTGGTGTGGCTCTGGGACACTTCTCCCACCCTCGTCCTCGCCGTCATCACGCTGATCTATGCCGTGGCTGCGGCCTTGATCTGGGCGGGCGTGCGGAAGCGATTGCGGGACGGGCCCACTCCCTTCGCCGACACGCTCGGCGAGTTCAAAAAGGACCGCGAATGTTTTCACAAGCGCGACTGAACGAATTGCACGCCCGCAAGCAACTGCTGGTCACGCAGGCGGACCTGCAGCGACGTCTTCTGCGCCTCGAAGCGGAAAACATTGCCGCGGCAATCCGTTGGCTGGAGCCCGTGCATCGGCTGTGGCAAAACGTGAAGCCTTTTGCCTGGGCCGTCGCGCCCGTCCTCGGTTTCTTCCTCGCCCGGGGCCGGAGTTCCGTTCTGCGCTGGGGGCTGCACGGGCTTGGCCTCTGGCACTGGTTCCGCCGCTTCGTTCGCGAATGAGAACTCGGAGCAGCGTCCCCGGGCGGCAGACCACGGGCTGATTCGGGACGCTCACCCGGTGTGCTTCTGGGGTGCAACTTGCGTTCGCGAAGAATGCGCTTGCCTCCGTGCGAAAGCCCAAACAGAGTGCCGGGCGTGACGAGGATAAAACGAAGAATCCTGATCGGCCTGCTTGCCCTTCCCATCCTGATACCCGTGTCCGCGTTGGCGGCGACAGAAACCACGGGGAGCGAGAGCCATCTTCTGATGGTTGTGCCGTTCGCATTGCTCCTGTTGTCCATCGCGATCCTGCCGCTGACGCACAAGCTGTGGTGGGAAAAGCAGTATCCCTGGGTGGCCGGGGTGCTCGGTGCGATCGTCATTCTCTATTACCTGGTGATCCGCCAGGACAGTGCGCGGGTGGGGCACGCATTCATCGAGTACTTCAGTTTCATCTCGTTGTTGACCGCGTTGTTCGTCATTTCCGGCGGCATCCATATTCGGGTCGCCGGACAGTCAACGCCGGTCGCCAACACCGTGATCCTGGCAATCGGCGCGTTGCTTGCCAGCCTGATCGGAACCACCGGCGCTTCGATGTTGCTCATTCGGCCGTATCTTCGGATGAACAAGAGCAGGGCAAGACCGTACCACATTGTGTTCTTCATCTTCACCGTCAGTAACATCGGTGGCGGGCTCACGCCGATTGGCGATCCGCCGTTGTTCCTGGGTTACCTCAAGGGAGTGCCATTTTTCTGGGTGATGGAGAAAGTGTGGCTGCTGTGGGTGTTGACGATGGTGGTGGTGCTGGCGTTGTTCTTCGCATTCGACTGGTGGAGCTTCCGTCAGTTGAAGGAGAAGCCGAAGCGCACCACGGAAGACCGCATCGTAATGGAAGGATCGCATAATTTCTTGTTCCTGTTCCTGATCCTCGCCGCGGTGCTGGCCCAGGGAACCGAGTTGCTCGCGAGCATGCCGCACGCGCTCGTCACGGGTGTGGTTGCGGTGTTCATGCTCGGCGTGTCGGTCGCGGCGTATCGCACGACACCGGCCACGCTGCGTGCGGAGAACGAGTTCGACTTCCACCCGATCATCGAGGTGGCGATCATCTTTGCGGGACTCTTCGCGACCATGGCACCCGCGTTGGATTACGTGGCGGCCAACGCAATTCGCCTCGGCCTGGACTCGGTGGACCATTACTTCTGGTACACGGGGATTCTCTCGGCGGTGTTGGATAACGCGCCGACCTATCTCAACTTCCTGGCCGCCGCGTTTGGATTGCACTCGTTGGATATGCAAAATCCCGGCGACATGGCTCGGTTGCTGAAGGTCGGCGCGCACTACGTCGTGGCGATCTCGGTGGCGGCGGTCTTCTTCGGTGCGATGACCTATATCGGCAATGGACCCAATTTCATGGTGCGCAGCATCGCCGAGGCGGCCGGGGTGCGCTGCCCGAGTTTCTTCGGCTACTTCTTCAAGTACGCGCTGCCGATTCTGTTTCCGCTGTTCTTCGTGATCTATTGGGTGTTTTTCCGGACAACGTAGCTCTGGCGCTTCGGCACGCGGCGGGGTCTGGGAGTCCAAGACTACGGTGACCAGAAACAAAAACTGAGATCGCCGACGCGCTGGATCGTACGTGTGCCGGACGGGAGAGCGGCCAGGAGTTCCGACGCGCCGGGGGCTTCCATCCAGATCAGGCCACGGCACCTTTTCCCCTGGTGTCGGAGGACTTCGTTCCAGCCCTCGATGGTCTGAAAGTAAATGAGGTTGCGATGCGCGTAGTATTCCAACGGCATGTTCTGACTGGGGAGATTCGCGATGATAAAGGTGTCGTCGGGAAACTGGGCGGCGATGGCTTTTCCGAGAATAGGATGCAGTTCGTAGGGTTCGCTTCGTCCCGAGATGGTGTGTTGCTCGCGGTGCAACCGGGCCGTTCCAGCGACGGCCCACGTGGCTTGCAGAACGAACGCAAGAACCACAAGCGTGAGAGCAAGACGTTGCAGGAGTGGCGTGCCGATGGCTTTCTCCTGGAAACTCAGCAGCCAGTCGAGCCCAAGTCCTGCGGCGATGGCGACGAACGGCAGAAAATAGAAGCCCCAGAAACTATGAATGTACGATCCATTGCGGAAGCCGACAATCCATAGCACGGCGACAAGGAGCAGGGTCAGGTTTGCCCACATCAACCAGCGAAGGCCCTGCGATGCAGCGTGATGTTTGATCAGGTACACCGCGCCGATCAGCGCGAGTCCCCACGCGGTCGGCGAGAAGCGGGTGGTCAGGTACTCGATCTGACGGAGTGCCCACGGCAACCACGGGATACCGGGATCGCCAGTGCTCTTCACGCCCGTGCGGAATTGGAACATGGCGTACAGGATGTCCCATGCGTCGCTTCGTCCCAAGCGAATGTAGAGCACGTAGAGCACTACCGACGCAGCGGTGAGCGTGAAGACGATCCACGCGAGTCGTTTTTCCGCCCGCTGGCGCATGGCGAGCAGAACCCAAAACCCAACACCTGCCAGCAAATACACCGGCCATGCAGTCCACATTCCGACGAACAGGCACGTCAGCGCCGCATTGCGCCACCGCATCTCGTTGGTCAAATGCCAGCAGCGAATGCACAACACAACGGCAGTGATGAAGAACAATCCACATGCCTCGTGATCAACCACCCGGCCGAAGTAAAGCTCCATCGGTTGCAGCGCAAACACCGCCGCGCACAACGTGGCGGCGCGTTCTCCGACGCAACTGCGGACGAGAAGCCAGAGACAGACGATCGTTCCCAACGAACAGACAATCGGCACCAGCCTCGCCGCCCATTCCTGTTCGCCAAACACCGCGAACAGCGCCGTCACCGTGAGTGGAAGCATCGGGGGATGATCAATGAAATAGCCGGTTTGTGGAATTGGCAGAGGGCCGCAGTACGTTCCGGATGGGACACCGAGCGTGGTGAGCAAGCCCGCGCGCAGGTTGTTGTGAGCGGTTTGCGCCCAGATGGTCGTTCCCCACTCGTGGTAACCAATAAAGGGTTTGTTCACGTGTACTACGAGCCCCGCCAGGAGCCCCAGGAGAATGACCACGAAACCAACTGTCCAGACGCGGGAGGTTGGTGTGGAGTGGTCTTGTGAAGTGGTTACCCGCATGGATTCGAGGTCCTCATAGGGGCCGGTTCGCCTGCAGTCAAGGGGCATGAGGAGGAGTTGTCCAGACCAAAGAAAAATGAGCCACGCAGCACTAAGAGTTTGACAGATCGAGGGCGAGTTTCTTATAAGATGCCGCGCTTGGTTGTTGAGCTATATTTTGATTCTTGGCCCCTGAGCGTTCTGGAAGTCGCGTGTCGCAACTGTTGCGGTGCCAGTTGCGGCCCCGGAGCACGCTTCGCACAGGACCGTTAGCAAGAGGAGTCTTACATGCAATCATTCCATCGGGCGTTTGCCCATCTCGTGCGCGCGAGTCGCAGCGCGCGTTGCTCCATCGTAGTCGCAGTCATTACGTTCGCATTCGGATTCGCACCCGCAGAATCCTTGTTCGCTGCAAACCAAACTGAAAACCATAACCCTGCCCACAAGTCCGACCCGCAGCAGCCCACATGGGTTGAGGGACGTGTGATTGTGAAACCCAAACAGGGTGTTGCCGCCCACAGACTGAAGTCCGAGCACGCCCAGCTCGGTGCCAAGATTCGGCGTGAGTTCAAAGGCCTCGGCGGACTACAGGTGATCGAATTGCCACCGGGTCTCAGTGTGGCGGCGGCCGTCAAACAGTACAAGGCCAGTGGTCTCGTCGAGTACGCAGAGCCTGACTACATTGTGCATGCCGACACCATGCCGAACGACCCAAAGTTCCTGGACGGAACATTGTGGGGACTGAACAACACCGGACAGAGCGCCGGCGTTCCCGACGCGGACATTGACGCGCCGGAGGCGTGGGACACGCTGTTTGCAGCGCCGGACGTGATCGTCGCGGTGATTGACACGGGCGTGAGATATACGCACCAGGATCTCGCAGCAAACATTTGGACCAATCCGGGCGAAACCCCGGCCAACGGCATTGACGACGACGGCAACGGGTACGTGGACGATGTGTACGGCATGAACGCCATCACCGGCAGCGGCGATCCGATGGACGACAACGGGCACGGCACGCACGTCGCCGGCACGATCGGCGGCGTAGGTAACAACGGCATCGGCGTGGTGGGTGTCGCGTGGCAAGTGCAGATCATGGCGTGCAAGTTTCTTGGTTCGTCCGGTAGTGGCAACACTTCCGACGCGATCGAGGCCATTGACTATGCGCGATTGATGGGCGCAGACGTGATGAACAACAGTTGGGGCGGCGGCGGATTCAGTCAGGCTCTCTTGGACGCGATCACGGCGGCGCGCGACGCTGGCATCATCTTTGTCGCCAGCGCAGGTAATTCGGCGGCCAACAACGACGCGACGCCGTATTACCCTGCCTGCTACGACGTAGAGAACGTGGTGGCCGTGGCGGCGACGGACCGCTCGGAACAACTGGCGAGTTTCTCGAGCTATGGTCTCGGCTCGGTGGAATTGGGCGCGCCGGGCGTACAAATCTATTCCTCCTACGGCAGCAGCGACACCTCCTATGCTTCGCTGAACGGTACTTCAATGTCGTCCCCACACGTTGCGGGAGCGATGGCGTTGGTCCGTGCGCGGTTTCCTTCGGCAAGCTACGCTGACGTGATCCGCAGGGTGATTGCAGGAACAGACCCGACGGCGAGTCTCGCCGCGAGGACGATTTCGGGCGGCAGGCTGAACCTGGACCGTGCGCTGGTGCAGGATCCATTGCCATATTTCACGGCGTCCCCCATCCGAGGACTATCACCGCTCACCGTCAGCTTCACGGATGGATCAGTGGGGACAGTGTCCTCTCGGACCTGGAATTTCGGCGACGGCAGCGCCGCAAGCACGCTTGCCTCGTCCACGTACACGTACACCACCAATGGGGTGTTCAACGCCACACTCACCATCAGTGGACCGGGGGGGACATTCAGCCGCTCGCGGACGATTGGCGCGTTCGCGCCGGTCGCGTATGCGATCGAGGCGGCAACATTTGATTGGATTGATCCGACCTCGATGCCGTCCTTGATTCTGGCTGATGACGGGGTGAGTGTAGCTCAAGCTCTTCCGTTTCCATTCAAGTTCTACGGTGAGTGGTACACTGTGTTGTATGTGGGGGCAAATGGGTTGCTTGGATTCGAGCCGTCCGGCCTGGCAAAGTACTCGAATGGGGACCTGCCCAGTGCGCTTTCGCCCGAGGCGATGATCTGCCCGTATTGGGACGATCTCGATCCGCCTGCGGGAGGAACCATCAGCATTGGGACGGTGGGCACATCGCCGAACCGAAAGGTGGTCGTAAGCTGGGTGGGGGTGCCGCACTATGGCGATCCTGGCGGGACGACGAATGGACTCGTGTTCCAGACCGTGCTGGAAGAATCCTCGAACGACATTGTGCTTCAGTACCAGGAGATTCGACCGGGCACTACCTACGGCTCCGGAATCAGCGCTACGATTGGCATTGAGAACCAGACCGGGGAGTTGGCGGCGAAGTACTCGTTCAACGGCAGCACGCCGATCAACAATGGTGACGCAATCCGTTTCACCACAGGCGAGGTGACGCCGCCGGATCCGAACGCAGTCGGCGTTCTTTCCGTTGACCCAGGCTCTGGGCTGAGTTCCTCGGGACTGTGGACCGGGCCGTTCAGTCCCACGCTGCAAACATACACGTTGAGCAACACCGGCAGCAATGCACTGGCTTGGGCGGTGGGCAAGAGCCAGAGTTGGGTGAGTTTGTCGGCAACCAGCGGAGTGCTGGCCCCCGGCGCTACCACGACTGTCGCCGTTACAATCAACGGCAACGCCAACTGGCTCGATGTGGGCACGTACTCGGATACGGTCACATTCTCGAACTTGAGCAACGGGAATGGTAACACCGCCCGCACCGTCACACTTACGGTGTTGTCGCCGCCGGTGTTGAGCATCTCGCCGTCCTACCAGGACTTCGGCAACGTCTCCGTTGGCGGCTCCGCGGACCGCACGTACACCGTGCGAAACATTGGCGGTGGGATTCTAAATGGAACCGCCTCCGCCTCGGCACCCTATAGCGTTGTCTCGGGGGCGAACTATTCAATCCCAGCCGGGAGTAACTCTTTGGTTGTCGTCCGATTCACCCCGACGTCGGAAGGCTCCTTCAGCCAGACTGTGGCGTTTAACGGTGGCGGAGTTTTGAACATGCCTGTTACGGGCACGGGTGTGGTGGCAGCCATCTCGGTCACACCTTCAACTTATCACTTCGGTTCGGTCGGGATTGGTTCGAGTGCAAACGCCACATTCACGCTCAGCAACCTCGGGGGCGTAACCATATCCGGGAGCGCGTCCGTATCGGCTCCCTTCAGCGTGGTGTCGGGCGGAACCTATACGGTCGCAGCGGGGCAGAGCACCAGCGTGACCGTGCGGTTCAGCCCTCCATCGCAGGGCACCTTCACTCAGACGGCCACGTTCAGCGGCGGCGGTGGGGCAAGCAGTACGGTAACTGGCACTGGCGCGATCATTCTGAATGCACCGTCCAACCTGACCGGCAGCTCCAGCGGGTCCTCGGCTAGCATTTGGTGGACGGACAACTCCGCAGGGGAGGAATCATTCCTCATCGAGCGACAGGATCGCCCTCTGGGTGCGGGTAGTTGGTCAAGCTGGAGCCAGGTGGCGGAAGTCGGTGCCAATACAACCACGTTCGCGGAAACTGGTCTGCAGAAGGGCTACCACAATTACCGGGTGCGTGCTCGTTTCGGAACCACCCACTCAGCTTATTCAAACACCGCGGAGGTCAAGACGCGGTAGTTGCCCAATGTCCAAGCAGCAGGAGCAGATCCCGATCGCGCTTGGCGAGCGATGAACGCGCCTAGTGCGTTGGACTCACGCGGTTCCGTCCGCCACGGACCGATGAGAATGGTAGAATACAACGCGTCTTCGCTTGTGGACACTACTGGCACTATGACTGCTAAGCCACCCGGTGGCATGCGCAAAGGCGCGTGATTGACGGTATATTGGAACTGTGGCAGCGTGACGGGCTGAAAAAGTGGGCTTGACACTGGGCGCAACATGGAACATAGTACGCCCGTACGATTCAAGTGGGCAGCCCCCCTGCTGAAACGTACGCAAGTATTGGGGACAACAACACAAAGGAAGATTGAAATGAAAAAAATGCTGATACACAAACTTGGGGCAATGCTTCTTGTCGTTGCCGGTATGATCGCGTGGACGCCTCTGTCGGCCCATGCGCAAATCAGAATTAGTGACACAGCGGGACCCCACCAGTTTCCCGCCCAGGAAGGCGATTGCTTCGCCGTTGTGAACTTTGGTCCATGCCCAGAGGGTCAGGGATGCGCGAACGACTTCAGTTTTTCGACCTCCTGTCCCGATGGCATTGTTAATTTCGACCATTTCCAATGCAACCCGCCATTCGGTAGCGTTTTCCCGGTCGGAATCACCATGGTTACTTGTACGAATATTACTGATAACTGTGGGAACAAGGCGGATTACTCCTTCGAACTGGAGGTTGTGGACACCCAGTTCCCCACTTTGCAGGTTTCCGACAACGCAAGGGACAACGATCTGAACGACTGCGGCGCGGTCGTGAATTTCGTGGATATCGGCATCACGGACAACTGTCCCAACCCAACGTTTACGTGCAATCCTCCAAGCGGCTCTCATTTTCCCATTGGCACCACACTAATTTCCTGTAGTGGCCATGATGCCAGTGGCAACACGGTGTCTGGAACATTCGATGTCATCGTTACAGACAAGCAGCACCCGATTATCACGATCAATGGTGATCCGAGTCTCGCTGCCAACGGGGAGATCTTGGCGGTTGCCTCGGAAAACTGCCTCGGATCGTTTACCGCGACAGTTTCAGACAATTGCGGCGTGACGGATCCCATCGTCTGCACAAACGTTGCGACGGGCGCCACGATTGATCCAAACGCGGTACCACTTGGTACCACCAGAGTCGGCTGCTTCGTCAAAGACGTCAATGGGGTCGGTTCGGTGGCGAATACCTCCAACGATCCGGTGAGCTTCTTGATCACCGTGGTTCCGACCGTGGGCGATGTGATTTGGCACAGGCCTACGGCACAGGATCCGGCTCATTCTTCCACCACAGGAGGTCCGGGCAGGACAGCCAGGCTCGCCGGCGTCTACCTGTTCAAAGCAGGGCAGACCATTCCTCTCAAGATTCACGTGACAGGCTGTGGCAGCACCGCCGACGTTACGGATCAGGTGGAAGCGTTCGTTACCGTGGATCGAATTGACCAGTTCGGTACGACCACGATTGTTGGCGACTTCTCGCCGGATGACCCAGGCGTGGGTGGCCCGGGTGGACAGATGGATCACATTGATCATCACCTGATGTTCAACCTGAAGACCGACACAATCAATTATCCGCCCGGAACGGTCAACGATGGCACTGCGTGGTTCCAGTTGACGATCACCATCAAGCAGAACGATCCATTCTATGGGCTCGTGACGGTGTACAGCGAGATCATGATCCTGGAGAGCAAGAAGTAAGCACGATGTTGGTGGCATCGTTCGATCGAACGTCGAAGAATCCGAACACCCCCTGGCGCCATCCGCCCAGGGGGTGTTTGTTTTTGGGACAACCACATAGAAAGGCAGTACGATGAAAAGGACACCGTTGGTTTTGCTTGCGATCGCAATTGTAGCTGTAATTGCTGTGATTGGAGTTCTAAGCCGCACACCGTCTTCGACCAACCAAGGAACGAAATCCTCGGAAACCGGCCCTTCGTCCATGGGTGGCTCGTTTGCTAACGGCGATCCCGCTGCCAGCGCTCCTCCTGCAGTTTCACGTCCTGCAAAACCCTCCCAATCATCTCAGAAGGTTTTTCCTCTTGCGAGTACGCCTGTGGGAGCCGGCGAGAGCGAGCCAAAAACCGTCCGCATTCGCACCGATCAATTATTGGCCATCGTGAATGGTGTTCACATCACCATGAAAGATCTGGTGCCGATCGTGAAAGGTATGAACGATGTCGAGCAGACCATGACGGAAGACGAATTTAGAGTCCGCTTGGAACGCGCGATCGAGCGGGAGCTCACGTTCCAAGCCGCGCAGGGTCAGGGCATTCAACTAACAGAAGCCCAACAGAAACGCCTGCAGGAGATTCGCGCCGAACACCAGGCCCATTTGCAGAAGCCGGGACTGCAGTGGTCCAATCTCAATGATCCGATCATTGAATTCGACATTCGCGATAACACCGCGCGACTGCTGCAGGCCAGCCTGATGTACCTTGCCGGGGCGCCCCCCTTCCACGTGACGGATGACCAGGTTCAGGCTTACTACAAGTCTCATCTCAACCAGTTTGAGCCCCTCCCTGCCGATGCCGCTGAACGGGATGCCGCGTGGCAAAAGATTGACCGAACGATCCGAAGCGAGTTGGCCTCGGAGAATCAAAAGGAATATCAGAACCAGGTCCGCAAGTATCTCCAGCAACTCAAGTCGGCAGCGACCATCACAGTGAACGAACCCTCATCCTAGCTGCCGTCCCTCACCCCCGTCCGTCCACACTTCGCGCCCTGGCGGCCACCAAAGTTCTGTCAGTTTACTCGGTGCTCGTAACTTCTAAATTGTCGCCTCCTTGCTTCTGTGCTAGAGGCATGACTGGCAGCAGATGAAGGATGAGATCGCCCAGTCCTATTCGTGGTGCAGATCGGTTGCGCGTCGAGAAGCGCGCAACTTCTACTACTCGTTTGTATTCCTGCCTCGTGAGCGATCCGATGCCATGTCCGCCGTGTACGCGTTTTCCCGCTACTGCGATGACGTTTCGGACAGTGGCGATCCATCCCAGGCAACCGTGCACTTTGCCCGCTGTCGCCACATGCTTGCGGATGCATTCCAGGGTCAGACCAGCGCGCATCCCATGCTGCCTGCCTTGGCAGATACGGCCGGGAAATACTCCATTCCCCAAGAATACTTCTATGATCTCGTCAAGGGCACCGAGATGGACCTGACGGTGAAACGGTACGAGACATTCGAACAACTCTACCATTACTGTTATCACGTTGCGTCCGTAATCGGGCTGTTCTGTATTCATATTTTCGGGTTCACGGACCCCGCTGCCAGGAAGCTCGCCGAGTATCGCGGGATCGCGTTTCAACTCACCAACATCCTCCGCGATGTGAAGGAAGACGCAGGCATGGGCCGCATCTACCTGCCGTTGGAAGATCTCCGAAGGTTCGAGGTCACCGAGGGCGATGTGCTCCGCGCCGAGCGGAGCGACCGCATGCGCCAATTGCTTGCATTCGAAGGACACCGCGCCGAGGAGTTCTATGCGAAATCTGCGCCGCTCGACGCGCTGATTCATCCCCGCAGTCGCGCGGCGCTCGCGGTCATGACCGACATCTACCATGAACTGCTCAGGAAGATTGCCTCCCACGACTACAACGTCCTCAACGGCAAGGTCCGCTTGAGTATGCCTGCCAAGGTCGGCATCGCAGCCACTGCCTGGTTTCGAACTTCGGTTCTCGGCCGTTGAGCGATGAATCCTCTATGGGACAAATTGCGAGGACTGCTTGGCGCGGAATACGTCCCCGAGATTGTCCCTGCGGATTACACCGTGGATGGCGTCCTCCCGCGCGCACTCGTGCAACCGAGGTCGCAGGAGGGCGTTGCCCGGTTCGTCGAATGGGCGCACGGACACTTCCACCACCTCATCCCGCGCGGAGGCGGTACAGCGATGGCCGTGGGTAACATCCCTCGAAACCATGAGATCACCCTCTCGCTGACGCGCCTGAATCGCATCGTCGAGTACACCCCGGAGGACATGACTGTTACCGTCGAGGCTGGATTGACTCTCGTCGAACTCCAGCAACACCTCGCCCAGCACGGCCAGTTTCTCCCCGTCGAGGCGCCTCCCCGGGCTACCATTGGCGGAATCATTGCTTGCAACACCTACGGTCCATCGCGGCTGGCGTGGGGGCTGATTCGGGACTGGCTCATTGGCATCCGTTTCGTCCGCGGTGACGGAAAGCTCATCCATGGTGGGGGAAAGGTGGTCAAGAACGTGGCCGGCTATGACCTCTGCAAATTGCTGGTGGGTTCTCACGGCACGATTGGGATCATCGTCGAAGCCACATTCAAAGTTGCCCCCCTCCCGGCCGCCCGCTTTTTCTGCGTCACGAACCTCCAACATCTTCCCATGATCAACGCCTCGCCCGTGAGACTTCAGTTTGTCGAACTGTTGAACCCTCCTGCATGTCACGATTTTGGTGTCCAAGCCCAGGGCGCAGACACGCTCTTGGTGGGCGTGTCCGGCACTCGCGAAGAGGTGGAATGGCAGGCCAATCAGTTGGCCACGAAGCAAATCGAGCTCGATCCCTGCTCGCTCACGCGGTTCGGCGAGAACGAGGCCGTGCTGTTGCGTTTCGTGGGTCAGCAATCGGAGTTCAACCAACTCCGCAAACAGCTCGTCGAGACATTCGACACCCGCCTCAAGATGGTCGCGCACGCCAATCTTTGCGTGGTACGCTGCACCGTGCCCGCCTCGCCCACGTTGCCGGAAATCATCCAGCGCTTCCGCACGCGATTCCAGGTGCGAGTCGAACGCGCCCCGGTCGAACTGAAGAAGCCCCTGGATGTCTGGGGCGACCCCGGCACTTCGCTTCCTCTGATGAAGAAGCTCAAACAAGAACTCGACCCGCGCGGCATCCTGAGCCCGGGACGCTTCGTGGGGGGTATTTGAGCGTGACGGCAACCCCATCCAAGCCGACGCTGTTTGTCGAGCCGCAGCGATTCCTCGACTGTGTCCACTGTGGGCTTTGTCTTTCGGCGTGTCCAACGTACCTCGAGACAGGCAAGGAAATGGACTCACCGCGCGGCCGCATCTATCTTCTCAAGGCCGTGCAGGAAGGACGACTGCCCCTCAGCAAGCCCGTTGTCCAGCACATTGACCTCTGCCTTGGTTGCCGTGCGTGCGAGGTGGCGTGTCCTTCCGGCGTGCAATACGGCGTCCTGCTCGAGCACGGTCGCGACTTCATCGAACACAACCACCGACGCGGCTTGTTCCAGAGTTGGATGCGCCGGATTTTCATCGAAGGGATCCTCGCACACCCGACGCGGATGGAGTTCGCGCTGCTGCCCGTCCGCGTACTCCAGGCCTTCCGTCTCGACCACCTGCTCGCCCGGCTGCCGGTATTTCGATCGCTGACGTTCCTGCCCAATCTCTCCCAGGTCGCGTCCAAGCCGCTTCCCGAATTCACACCCGCCACCAGCGAGCGCCGCCACCGGGTTGGGGTGATCACCGGTTGCGTCGCCAGCGTGTTGTTCTGCAAAACCAACGAGGCCACCGTCCGCCTTCTCTCGCTGGCGGGTTGCGACGTGGTTGTTCCGCGCGGGCAGAGTTGCTGCGGCGCACTGTACGCGCACGGCGGATCACGGGAGAAAGCGCGGCAATCTGCGCGCAAGACAATCGACCTGTTCGAAACTCTGGAGTTGGACTCGATCATTATCAACGCCGCCGGCTGCGGCTCGACGCTCAAGGAATACGGCAAACTCCTTCACGACGACCCGCAGTATGCGGCACGCGCGGCCGCATTCAGCCGGAAAGTGAAGGACCTCTCCGAGTGGCTGGTCCAAAGCGGGTGTCATTTAACACGCAGGACTCGGCACTCCGCACTCAAGGTCGCTTTCCACGATGCCTGCCATCTGGCGCACGCCCAGCAGATCAAGATCGCCCCGCGCGCGCTGCTGCGTTCTCTGCCTGGGGTCGAACTCGTCGAGCTTGCCGAGTCGGACCTCTGCTGCGGCAGCGCCGGGTCGTACAACCTCACCGAACCCGAAATGGCCGACCAACTTCAGCGACGTAAAATCGAGAACATCAGGAACTCCGGCGCCGCCGTGCTCGTCACCACCAATCCCGGTTGCATCTTGCAGATCCAATCCGGCCTCGCCAAAGCAGGACTCAACATCCGCGTCGCGCATCTCGCCGACTTCCTCTGCGAACGACTTGAATGATCGAAGCGCGAAAATGATCGAAGCGCGAAAACTCTTGCGAAGCGCTCCTTTCTCCCGGTAGCTTACCGTTGCCCTTGAGAGTCGTTCCGTTCAAAGTAATTGCAGCTCTCTGCACGCTGACCGCGCTGCTTGCCGCGCAGGGCCTCTCCTCCCTGCTCGTGCTCGGACAGGGCCGGGTGGCGCACGAAGTGTTGGACGATTGCGCTCAACACCAGTGCGGCTGCGACCCGGATCGCACGAAGCGAAAGACCTGTTGTTGCTTTCCTGACCGTAATCAGGCTGCCGAGACTCAATCCGAGCAACCCGAGAGAAGCCCGCTGCAAACAATGCTTCGCGCCGCCCAATGCAGCGGCGCCGCGTCTCCCAGCGCGGCGGGCATTGTTCAGCTTGACTTGGTATGCGCGCTGTTTGAGGTGATCCCTCTGGAGTGGCCCTCCACGGAGTTCCAGTTGGCTGATTACCCTTCGTACCCCCAGCAGTGTTGCTCTCCTCCGAAGCCGCCGCCAAGGTCGGCTTCGTTCGCCTAACTGTCGGGTCGTTTCCTTCGAAGCGGGTCGCCGCGGGCGGTGTTCGCCCACGCGCGAGTCCAATCGCGCCGTTGCCTGGCTATTCCCAAATCATCGCCAGGTTGCGGCTGTCCCCGTCTGGAAGCGATACATCGCACAATTTGTTCGCAGTCGTGAAAGTGAAGAAAGGTTTCTGGTTTGTGAATCGAGAGAAGAATGCAGCGTTTACATTGATCGAATTGCTGGTGGTCGTCGGGATCATCGGCATCCTCGCAGCGATGCTGTTGCCGGTGTTGGCACAGACGCGCGAGAAGGGAAAAGCGGCCCGGTGTCACTCGAACCTGCATCAACTGGCCTACGCCGCCTTGATGTACGCCGAGGACAACCGCGAGACGTTCATCGGGTTCTGGACGGGCATTGATCGCAAGATGCTCCTCTACCCGTACACCGCATCGGGCAAGAACAACGCCCAGTTGGACCCCAACCAACTCTGGCATTGCCCGAGCGTGACGTTGACGAACCAAGCCAGCTACGGGTTCAGCAGCAGCCTGAACTTCGTGCGGCTGGCCAGCATCGTGCGCGCGGATGATGTGGTAATGGCCTGCGATGCCGGCGTGAACAGCGCCGGCGCGCCCATCACGGCCACGCACTGCATGTCCCCGGCCAAGGCGGTCAACGCCATCAACGGCAGGCCAAACCCGCGTCACTCCAAGGGAGTCTTGGTCGCGTGGATGGACGGCCATGTGAGTTGGATGCGCATGCAAATGCCATTCTACTCGGACCCGAGCACTTGGGGCAACGGGATCACTGATCCCGCCAACCCCAACTACACGGACCACCAGTGGGCACCGCACTAGACAACAGAGCGACGGTGCGCGGACACGTGCACTGGGTCGCGGCAAGCCTTGCAGCGCTCGCGACCTCGTGCAGCACGTCCGATCCGGATCGTCCAGCGACACGGGAGCCGGCACCGGCTCCCGTGCCGCTGGCGGCAGGCATCATCCGGCAAGCCACGCAGGAGGGCGAGAACCTCAAGCCCTTCCTCCTCGCCCGCCCGGGCGGCGGCGCCTATTTGACGTGGGCTCGACGCGACGGCGAACAAAGCAGCATCTGGTTCGCCGTGTCCAAAGACGCATCGAACTACAGTCCGCCCTTGCGCATCAGCTCCGAGGGCATGCATCTCGACCTTGGGGCCGAGAGCGGCCCGCAAGCGGCAATCGGACCGAATGGCGCGATCCACGTCGTGTGGGTGGCCGGCTCCGCGAAAGCCCGACCCGCTTCACACCAAGCGCATGGCGGATCGGCCGAATCAAAGCCCCGCAAAGGGCCGCCGCCCCGGCCCGGCAACCTCAACATCTATCACGCGTTCTCGGCCGACGATGGCAGGAGCTTCAGCGCGCCAAAGAAGATCAACGACGACCCGGACGGCGCCGAGCATCGTTTCCCGGCCATCGCCGTGGACACGCGCGGCGTCATCCACGTCGTCTGGCTCGACAAACGTCAGCAATCCGAGGCGCGCCCCGACTTCAGCCGGGTGTACTATGCGCGATCCACCGACGGTGGCAGAACATTTTCGAAGAACGTGGACGCCACGCAAGGCCAGGAGCATGGCATCTGCCACTGCTGCAAGCTCGCGCTCGCGGTGGATTCGCGCTGGGGCATCTTCGTCGCCTTTCGCAACGCGGTCGGCGACATGCGCGACATCTACCTCACGACTTCCCGGGACCACGGCGCATCCTTCGCCCCACCGATCCCCGTCGAGCGAACGCAGTGGAACATCCCCGGCTGTCCGATGGATGGTCCTTCCCTCGCCTTCGACAAGACCGGCCAGCTTCACGCCGTCTGGATGACGCGCGGCAACGTCCCGGGCACTCCCGCCATCGGACCCGCAGCGGAGGACGGATCGAAAGTGCTGTACCGTCGGTTCGACGCCCGGAGTCAGTCTTGGAGCGAATCGCTGTATCTGGCGGCAGGATCACATCCGCGCATGGCAGTGGATCCGGGCGGGAAGGCGTACATCGTCTGGAAACAGGATGGCCTTCACCTGGCCCAGTTCCTCGCATCTCGAACGGACAAGGTTCAAAGCATACTGTTGAGCGCTGAAGGAGCCACCGCGAACTTTCCCTCTCTTGCCAAGACTGCCGATGGACTTCTCACAGCTTGGCAACAGCCGGGCGAAGACACGCGAACGCAGGTCCTCGTCGCAACGGTCGTAGCATCAAGTCGGAAATCACAACAATCCAAGGAAACAAACTAGCGAAAGAAAACATTCCCTTGAAAAAAGCACTCACTCTCACCTCGTTGGCAGCAGGTTGGTTCGCTGCCTCGGCAATGGCGTGCGATCTGTGCGCCGTGTACACGTCCACCGAAGCGAAGGAATCGAAGCCGGGGCCGTTCATCGGCGTGTTCGAGCAATACACGCATTTCGGCACCCTGCAAAAAAACGGGCACGAGGTTGGTAACCCCGTGGACCAGTACATGGACAGCTTCATTACCGTCGCGATCCTTGGGTATCGCTTCCATGAGAGGGTCGGCGTGCAACTGAACGTCCCGTACATCGTGCGTTCGTTCAAACGTCCGGAGCCCGTCGAGCCCGACAGTTACAAGGTTCAACGCGGCACGGTGGATGGCCTCGGTGACGTTTCGCTTGTCGGCACCGTCCGCGCGTACGAACACGTCGCCGAGCACACGACCTTCTTCCTGAGTCTGCTTGTGGGAGTGAAGTTCCCTACCGGCGATAGCGACCGGCTGAAGGAGGAAAAGCACGAGGGCGAGCATGAGGGCGAGCACGAAGGCGAGCACGAAGGCGTCCCCGAGAGTGGCATCCACGGGCACGACCTCGCGCTCGGAAGCGGGTCGTTCGATGGGATCGTCGGCGGGGCAGCGTTCGGGAGTTGGAAACGCATGTTCGCGAGCGGCAACATTCAATACGCGATCCGCAGCGAAGGCGCGATCGGCTACGAGTACGCCGACGATTTGACCTGGAGTGGCGGGCCGGGAGTCTATCTCTGGCTCTCCCACGGCAGTACGATGAGCTTGCAGTTCAATGTCTCCGGCGAAACGAAGGGCCTCGACACGCTCAAGGGCGAAAACGCCAAGGACACCGGCATCACGTCGGTCTTTCTCGGCCCCAAGTTCGCGTTCACGTGGAAAGACAAACTCAGCGCCGACGTCGGCGTAGACGTGCCGGTGTTGCAGGACAATACGGCACTGCAGATCGTGCCCGACGTAAGAGTGCGCACGGGCGTGAGCTGGCGGTTTTGAGGTCGTGCCGTGCCGACGCCCCCGGTCATTGACATCATGGAGCGGGACGTATGATCCCGCCATGAGGAACTGGCTCTCCAGGAAGTGTTTCCATCGAGTTTCGTTGGGCCGGGCGTTTACGATGGTGGAATTGCTGATCGTGGTCAGCGTGATCATCATTCTCGCGGGTCTCCTCCTCCCTGCTCTCCAACGAACCAAGAAACAGGTGCGCGCCACCGGATGCATGAACAGCTTGCGCCAGACGGGGATGATCGCCCTCATGTATTGCCGGGATCAATGTGTCCCTTCGAACGTCAACCTCGCGCAGCTCGCTCCTCCCGTGCAACGGACGGGGCAGTCGCCGTTCCTGTTCCTGGCGTGCGTCCCGCCTCTGCCACCGCCGTTGCCGGGGCCGGCCCCTTCGGCGGGCTCAAACGCCGTGTCGTTCGTCGTCGCGCAGTGTCCGTACGCCGATCCAAATCCCGCCTCTGACTTGGATCCCGCGAACGAACTCCCGTACCGCTCCTACGGCACGCTCCAGTACAACCTGGGGAAACGGGTCGAGGAAGCCTGGACATGGTTGTTCGCCGATTCGGTGTTCCGTCAAATCACGGATCGAAGCGAACTGGCTGCTTCCCGTCACGATCAAACCGTAAATTGTTTCTTCGAGGATGGCCGCTTCGAGCGATTGCGGCCCGAGAACGTGCCGTTCCCCCCGTGAGGCGGTGAAGCCGCTCACCAAATCGCAGCGATTGGCAGCATCCGTCGGTCTGTTGCTCGTGAGTGTCGCCGCCGTGTGCGCGTACCAATACCACATCCGTCGCCCGTACCACGGAATCGAGAAATACGGCAGCGCCCACACCTACAGCGCGTCCGCCACGCCCGGTGCCGGCAAGGACCTGCTCGACGCCGTTCCCGCCGATCTGAAGTCGCAGGTCGAAGGGATCGAGCAGGGACTGAAGGCAAAGCCAGACGATTACGAGTTGTTGGCGAAGAAGGTCCATCTCTCAATCGAGTACGCGCCGTCCGCGGCGATTGACGCCTGCAAACGGATTCTCCAATCCGACCCCAACAATCATTTCGCGCTCCGTCATTGTGCCGTGGCCTACATGGTGCAGAACGATTTCGAGAAGGCGCTCTATTATGCAGGCGCGGCGAAGAAGGTCAACGATACCGCCGAAGTCCACCTGTTAATCGGCCAGATATTCTATCGCAAGGCCGGGTACGACAAGGCATTGCTTCATTACAAGCAGGCGCTCGCGCTGGATTGCGGGAACGCCGCCGCCCTCGAAGCCATCCAGGTCATCGAGAAGGAAGGAAAGTGACAGGCGCTCACGGTTGTGCGCCCGATGATCCTGGAAAAAGGCGCATTGTTCCTGTTGAGCGCATCTGACACTGCCACCGTTGAATGCGGATCGTAGCCCCCGACGGGAGGAGAGGGCAGTCCGGTCTGCGAAAGCACCGGCCACCTCCTCACATCAGCGGCTACAACGGTGACAGCCTCAAGAGGCCCCCGTTGCTGTTGCAGCACTCGATGGCGACTTGATTTGAGAATGCAGGCCGTGTAGTGCAGTGCTCAATGAACCGTGGTCACTTTTTCGCCCGCCGCACCTTCCTCCTCATGGTCTGCACCGCCATCGCCTGCATGCCCTGTTTTTCTGCAACCGAACCGCCCATCCTGGAGCGCGTCACCACCATCGCGCCGTTCCCGCGCGGCTTGGTGATGCTCGATGGCGAACTGTACGTTCTTTGTCGGGGCCGGGTGCGTGACTCCGGTGGCGTGACCGCGTCCGTCAACGACCAGGCGGGCACAATCTACGCGATCAATCCGAACATCGCCGAACCTGCCGGCTCTCCCGAGGTCGGCGAGGCCGTGCGCACGAATGGACGCGTGGTCGCGTTGCCCACTGCGCCGCCGTTCATGCTGTGGAATCGAACCGCTGATCCGCCTGAGAGCGACCGCGTGACGGACCGACCGTACTGCACGCTGCGTTATCATGAACCGACCAAGAGCTTCTACGCGTGCGCGTTCAGCGGAATTGACAAAGCACCAAAGCCGGGCGGGTCTTCGTTCAGCAAGAACCTCACGGACGCCCTGTTCCGCTACGATCTGCGCACCAAACGCTGGTACGAGGTCGAACGCCACAACGTCGAGGCGGGCGGCAATTATCCCCACCACGACCCGAAACATCGTCCGCCGCCCCACGGGTGGTTGAACGGGCCGGACAATTGCCTCGCGGTGGGCGGCTGGCTCTACGCCGTCGCGAAGGACAACAGTCGCCTGGTCCGGTACGATCTGCGGGCGATTGCCGCCGACCCCGAAGCCGGGCCGCCACCGAGCGAGTTTGTCATGGGCGAAGAAGTGTTCGTGAACGGACTCGGCGCGCAGCGATTCTACGGGCAGAGCGCGCTCGCAGTTCGCGACCGCTGGCTCTACGTCGGCTATCGCACGTCGTCGGTGATCCTGCGGTTTCGGTTGGACAAGAATCATCTTCCCGTGCAACCGATTCGGGCCGAGTTGTTGGCGCGGTTTGATCCGTACCATCCGGAGACGAAGAAGTCGGCCAACATCACCGACATCGGCTTCGACGACAAAGGCCGCCTGTACGTGATCTCCGCGATGCCGGGCAAGGTCTATCGGTTCACCCCCGATCCGAAGAAGGTATTCGACGCCCGCGAAGGCCGCGATGCCCCATGGGCCGATCTCGCGGCGCTCTCTGGAAACGCCAGCCTCAAGAGCGAGAACGTTTTCTGCCACGGCGATTACGTGTACGTCACCACGGGAGACGGCTACGGCTACCAGAAGGGTGCGGATGGAACGGTGTACCGGCTGAGGATCGCGGATTGAGACGAGGAGTTCAGACATTCACATCTGCTCGAAGGCTCCAATCCTGGCGCTGGAGTCGCGGCCACTCAACAGAGAAAGTCGTTCTTTGACGCGCCATTTTTCAGGCATTGCAGGGCAGATGGCCGGCTAGCAATGGCCGATCTACCCGCGGGCACACAATTTGCACTTGATCATCCCCGCAGGCGGCTCTAAAAGTGCCGCGAACCCATGAGAACATTCCGTCAGACCATCAGTTCCGTCGGCCGATTGCTTTTCGCGATCGGGCTGGTCTGCTTGTTTGTGGCGGGGTTGACTGGGTTTTCGTACCTGCACCACCATGAGGACGAGCACAGTGAGCAGACGGCCAGCCATTGCGCCGTCTGTTTCATGCACGTGACTTCGTCCTCGGCGGACGTGGCCGAAACGCACGTCTCGATGGTCGTAACCCAATCGCCTGCCACGTTGTTCCACGCTGCGAACGACCTCGTCGTGTCGCACGCGCCTCTCACCGCGGACAGCCGCGGGCCTCCTGCCATCCTGTAGTTCCGTTCCGTTTGTCGCACCACGGTCGTGTTGTGCCCATGCGAGGGGTGTATCTCGCGAACAACCAAGAAAGGAATTATCAGGA
>CAZOTB010000048.1:0-14933 GCA_964582645.1 uncultured Verrucomicrobiota bacterium
CAGTGCCAAGGAAGGCACCGCCGCGAAAACGCGTGTATTGATCGAGTCCACCGACGGCCAGGAACAATGGGGCACCGTCGGCGTCAGCGAGAACATCATCGAAGCAAGCTGGCAGGCGCTGGTGGACAGCGTCGAGTACAAGCTGTTCAAGGACGAGAGCCGGAAGTGATCATCCTGTTTCGTTGTTGGCTACTCGTGATTCGTGAACACTGATCTCTCTGACAGAATTGTTGAACCACAGAGTACGTGGAGGAACGCAGGGGGATCGGCGTGGATCGCTGAGGCAGCGCTTCGCCCGGGCTCAGTCGGAACGCAGCAGTCGTTTCCATGCGACGCGGACCCGCATCATGGGCGTAATCTTGCCCACCTCCAACAGCAGCCGGATCTGGACGTAGAACTTCCCCAACGATCGCACGATCAGTTTGAAGAGTTCGTCACGCCCCTCGACCTCGCCCCGGCACACATGGTGATGACAACCAATGGCTACCGCCTGCACCGGTACGAGCAACTGAATTTTGGAGAGATCCTCCAGATCAAGCTCTTTCTCGGCTGACTCCAACTGCATCGCCGCGGCGCGCACGCTGTGGCGATCTTTCGCGTATTCCTCGTAACGCATCTCGATCAGCTTCGCCCACATCGCGAGATGCTCCCCGGTAATGCCCAGCTTTTCCAGCTCGCGGACGTGCGCTTGCGGCAGGTTCGTTTGAATGTCGCGCAGAAAGGGTTTGAGTTCGTCGGCCACGCGCAGATCGGGCGCTTCCAGTATCAACATGATCAACACCAGATTGGCGACCACCAGCTCGTTGAAGATGCGATCGTGTTCGCCGGTGGGGAGCCGGTCGAAGTTCGCTCGGCGACGAAACTGATTATCCTGGAAGAACTCGAACGCGAAATGGTTGGCGGCATGGTCCAACGCAGCCGCCGTGGCCGCTGCCATCTGTTCCAGGGATTCGAATTCTTGATCTTCTGGTTTCATCTCTTGCTCCTTGCTCCCAATCCGTCCCCGGCTACTGCATCGGGAACAATTCCTCGATCTGCTTACTCTCCTTGTCCGAGAGTGTCCAGCCGGAGCCTTTGACGTTCTCATTGATCTGCTCGATGGAGGTGGCCCCGATGATGTTCGACGCCAGCTCGGGACGACGCAGATTCCACGCGAGGGCGAACTGCGCCATCGTCTTGCCGCGGCGCCGCGCGATCTTTTCCAATGCGCGCAACGCCGCGAGATGTTTCCTGGCGGTTGCGGCCAGGCGCTTGTTTCCGTGTGCGCGGGAGGTCTTTGGGATTTTCCCTGAGTTGTACTTCCCGGACAAAATGCCCTGCGCCAACGGACAATAGATGATGGCGCTGACGCCCTCTTTCTGACAGCGCGGCAGGAGTTCCTTTTCGATGTCGCGTCCGAGCATGTTGTAGTAGGGCTGAATCGAAACGAACCGCGTAAAGCCGCGTCGCTGACAAATCTCGGCGGCGTCGCGGACCTGTTCGGTGTTGAAGTTCGAGCAGCCGAGGTAGAGCGTCTTGCCTTGGCGCACCAGATCGTTCAACGCCTCCATCGTTTCGTCGAGAGGCGTGGTCGGGTCCCAAGAGTGACATTGATAGAGGTCCACGTAGTCGAGACCCAATCGAGAAAGACTGCGGTCAATGGATTCCAGGATGTGTTTGCGCGAAAGCCCCTGCCCGTTCTCGCCTTGCATCGTGCGCCCGCGGACCTTGGTGGCGATGACGAGTTCCTCGCGAGGGATGCCGCGGATGGCTTTGCCGAGCACGACTTCGGATTGCCCCGCCGCGTACACGTCGGCCGTGTCGAACAGGTTGATGCCTTTCTTGAACGCGTGCTGGATGATCTTGATGGCGTCGGCTTCGCCGATCGAGCCGCCCCACGTGATCCAGCCGCCGAGTGAGATTTCCGACACGCGTAGGCCGCTCCGTCCCAGATTTCGATATTTCATCCTGGAGAGTTCTCTCCCTCTAGTTCCGATGGTTCACTGCTGCGAACCAGAATGACGAATCGGACGCGGCACGTCAATCATCACGGAAAGGGCGTCGGCCGCATCTTAATACCGCCATCGTGTTGGCTGCCGTGGTAGCGGCCGCCGTCCCCGGCGGCGCCTGTTTCGATCCTCCCACCGCCAGCGACCGGGGACGGGCGCCTCTACAACAGTGGCAACCTCGGGCTGCGCCCCTTTCTCGCATCGGGCGCAAAAGGCTTGAAGAGTTGTTTCCGCGTTCGGTAGAGTCCGCGGCCATGAAGCGAATGAAACGCGTCTGCTTTCTCCTCAAGGTCAGGAAATCCCGTCTCGCCGAGTACAAACGCCGTCACAAGAAAGTCTGGCCGGCGATGCTCGAGGCGTTGCGTCGCACCGGCTGGCACAATTACTCCCTCTTCCTGCGTGATGACGGTTTGTTGATCGGATACCTCGAGACGCCGAACTTCAAGAAGGCGCTGGCGGGAATGGCGAAGGAGAAGATCAACGCCAAGTGGCAGACGGAGATGGCACCGTTCTTCGAGAATATCGGCGGTAAACACGCCGACCAGGCGATGATGACGCTCGAGGAAGTGTTTCACCTCGACTAGGTTCACAACAGAAGACCGCAAAGGAAGCAAAGAGCCGGATTTGACGATGCATTCAAAGTCCAAGCGGGCGCATGCCTGGAGCAAAGCGGTGATCGGTGCAGCGATTGAAGCGCATCGGCTAAAGGGGCCGGGATTGCTCGAATCCATTTACGAGAAATGCCTCATGCGCGAATTCGAGCTGCGCGGGATTCCAGCGGTCAACCAGGTGACAGTGCCGATCGAATACAAAGGAATGGAGTTTCAGGAAAGCCTGCGACTCGATGTGTTTGCGGATCGCTGCTTGATCGTGGAGATCAAAGCAGTCGAAGCAGGGATCCCGATCCACAAAACCCAATTATTGAGCCACAGGAAATTGCTCGATGCCCCGCTCGGGCTGCTGATCAATTTTCATGAGCTTGTCCTGAAGAACGGCATCCACCGCCTGATCTTGGCAGGAGCGGACCAACCATGAATCTCCTCTTTGCTTCCTTTGCGATCTTCTGTTCAAATTTGATTTGGTTGTGCAACGGACGACGATCATGAACAAAACCAGAATTGGCCTCTTCGGTATCGGACTCGACACGTATTGGCCGCAGTTCAAGGGACTGCGCGAACGGCTCGTGGGCTACCAGGGCCAGATCGGCAGGAACATCCAGAGCTATGGCGTCGAACTCGTGGACGCCGGGCTCGTGGACAGCCCGGAGAAGGCTCGCGCCGCCGCCTCGTTCTTTCGCAAGAAGGAGGTCGAGTTCATCTTCCTCTACGTCTCGACCTACGCGCTCAGCTCGACGGTGCTGCCGGTGGTGCAACACGTAGGCGTGCCGGTGGTCGTGCTCAATCTGCAGCCCGTACCGCAGCTCGACTACGACAAGTTCAACTCGCTCGGCGACCGTGGTCTCATGACCGGCATCTGGCTTGAACACTGCCAGGCTTGCAGCGCTCCCGAGATCGCCTGCGTGTTCAACCGCGCGGGCATCGCCTACCATCTTGTCACCGGCTACCTCGAGGACGACGAGGCGTGGAAGGAAATCCGCAATTGGGTGGAGGCCGCCAAGGTGGCGACTGTGATGCGGAACAATCGGGTGGGCGTGCTCGGTCATTACTATTGCGGCATGCTCGACGTGTATAGCGACATGACCCAGCAGGCGGCGGCGTTCGGTTGTCATTTCGAGCTGCTGGAGATGTGCGAACTGCACGCGTTGTGGAAGGCGATCACCAAGAAGGAAATCGCCGCGAAAGTCCAGCAGTTCCGCAAGGAGTTCCAGGTCTCGCCCGAGTGTGAGAAGTACGAGATCGAACGGGCCGCCCGCACCTCGTGCGCGCTCGACAAACTCGTCGCACACCACCGGCTCGGTTCGCTGGCCTACTACTACGAAAGCGTGGCGGGAAACGAATACCAGAACATCGTCACCAGCGTCATCGCCGGCAACACGCTGCTCACCGGCCACAACGTCCCCGTGGCCGGCGAGTGCGAGATCAAGAACGTGCAAGCCATGAAGATCATGGACAGCTTCGGCGTGGGCGGATCATTCTCGGAGTTCTACCTCGCCGATTTCAAGGATGACGTGGTGTTCCTTGGACACGACGGCCCCGCTCACTTTGCGATCGCGGAGGGCAAGGTCGGACTCGTGCCGCTCCCCGTCTATCACGGCAAACCCGGCAAGGGGCTCTCGATTCAGATGACCGTGAAGTACGGCCCGGTGACGTTGCTGTCCGTGGTCCAGCGCGGCGACGGCAAGCTGTTGTTGCTGACCGCCGAGGGCGAAAGCGTTCCCGGCCCCGTGATGCAGATCGGCAACACGAACAGCCGATACAAGTTCAGCATCGGCGCGAAAGCCTTCATGAACGAATGGTCGAACGCCGGCCCCGCTCATCATTGCGCCATCGGCGTCGGCCACATCGCCTCGCAGATCGAGAAACTCGCCTCCATCCTCGCGATCGAGGCGCGCCGGGTGTGCTGACCGAAGACCTCGGCGGAAGCGAGCTCTGGACATCTCAACCTCACCACGATGAAAGCGGGATTGGGGAAAACATGCATCAACCCGCCTCTTGGGATGGCGATGGAAGGTCTCGGGCAGGCACAAGGCGGCAAGAGCATTCATGACGATCTGTTCGTCCGCGCGTTGCACCTCGCCCACGGCGACGCGCAGGCGGTGATCGCGCGCGAGACAATGGGACTGACGCCGGTCACGCCCGATCTCCGTTCTGCGCTCGTGGATTTGCCGTGGCCACTGCAACCACCGCCGCCGCGCGCGGAGTTCGAGGCGGTGTTGAAGAACCAAGAGGAACGCTTCGCGCGCAGACGCTGGGCGGAGGACATGCTCCTCAGCTATTGGGAATATCACTGGCCGTCGCCGCTCACGCCCGGTGGGGAGCCGGTGTTGCAGGATGCGCTGCGAAGGTGGCGTGATACCGGTGCGTTCCCGAATGAGTAGCTCCGCCACTGCTCGCGATTAGCGGTCGTACGCGCCCGACCACAGTGCATTGCCGTTCTGCTGGATGCCCCAGAAGTTGGGCGAGTTCGGGCCGGTGATGCTGCGGTCGGGATCCTTGAACAACTCCACGTGGCCGTCGGCGTAGGCGACGTTGATGCCGGCGCGGTGCACCTTCGGCCAACCTTGCGTCCAACTCGGTCCGGCAGGGATGGCTTCGTGGTCGGCGAAAAAGGCAAAGCGGCTGGCGTGGATGTCCTTGTAACCCGTCATGTAGTCGGTGGAGCCGAGCGCGCTCAACTTGTACAGCGGCCCGCGGACGACGTAGGTTGCTTTGCTTCGGTACACGGCACCGCCCCCTGCCCCATAGTCACTGCGCCAGTATTGCGGATCGGAAGCCGGGCGTTTCAGCCACCAGTCTATCAACGATTGCGGGCTGTTGTCCGGGGCGTGTCGCACCCAGGCGAGCGACGCGCCGCTCTGCCAATTCTGGCGATAGTCAGCGGCCGGGCACGAAATCGCTTCGGCATTCTCCGGCAGGTAGCGACCCCACATCAACTGACCGACGCCACAAATCTCCTGGTCGGCGCCGGTGCTCTCCGGGTCGTTGTCGAAGACGTTGCTCGGGGTGAAGTTGAATCCGTAGCCGGTGTTGTTGGCGACGCCGCCAGCCATGATGCCCTTGGGCATGAATCCGTCGTGATCGTCCGCGTACATGAGCGTGGCGACCATGATCTGTCGGAGGGTGCTGACGCAACCGGCTGTACGAGCGGCGTCCTTCGCCCGCTGCAACGCCGGTAGGAACAGCGCCATCAGGATGCTCAGGATCGCAACGACAACGAGAAGCTCGATGAGGGTAAACGCGGCGCGCCTGGATGAGTAATGGGTAATTGGGGATTGGGGATTGGAGATGAGGTCGCCGCTCATCGCGTTTTCCCGATTACCAGTCACGGATTACCAGTTACCCCACCGTCTCCGCCACAGCAACACCGCCGTCGCGGCAGCCAGAGCCAGCGTCGTCGGCTCGGGGATGGCGAGGAAGTTCGGGCCGAAGTAGGATCCGCCGGTTGGGTCATCACTGATCCGGTCCGCAAAAAAGGCCGCGGAGCTGACGCCAGACTTGTACCAGTTTTGGTTGTAGGTCAACCCCAGGCCCGGCGTGGGGATGAGGTTGCCGGTGAAGCCAAACGAGCCGAACGATTTGGGAATGAGGTCACTGCGGACGACTTCGCTGATGATCACGTACTGGCCGGGAGACAAATCCACCGTGCCCGTCAGTTCGTGATACCGGAAGACATGGTTCGTAATCGAAAGATCGCGCCCGTCCAAACCTGCGGAGGAGAACAGGGTGTCACTCGTCGTTACAGTGGCGCTCGCCTTGAGTACGCCGCTGGTCACAGGTCCGACAATGGACAGTTGGTACAGGGCCACGTCCAGGCCATCACCGGATGCAGCGACCGCGAGCTGGCTCCAATCCAATGTGCCAAGGTGCGTCACCTTGATCGGATCGGCCGCCGTAAACTTATACCCGACGCTGAAGTCCACGTTGTTGGGTCCGGCCGCGAAAAAGTTCTGGGTTTGGATGACGCTGCTCACCGTGGCCTCGTACGGACCGAGTACAAATGAAACCAGACCCGTTTCAGAACCCTGGGAAGTGGCCGGGCTGGCCGCAAGCATGAGAACCGCAACTCCCAGTGCGCCACCAACCCTGCTCCGAAGTGACTTGATCAATCCATTTTTCATGGTGCTCCTCTTTCTATTACAACGTTCCGACCTTAGCATGATGCGGGTTTGGGCGCGTAGAGGAATGATTTGCTTCTTCGGGTAATCTGTTGCGGCGGGCTTGAGCCAGGGCGCATGGAGAGGGTACAAATGCAACAGATGCAGCGTCGCACGACCAGACCTCGCCCGTTCCCCGCCCTCGCGCGGGTGTTTCGCGACGGGCCCGAGTTGCAATGGGTGGACACGCGGACGCTGGAGGAAATCTGGGCGCGCAAGTTCCACACGACAGGCCGCTATTGCGAACTGATCCACGTCATCGAAGGCAAGGCGCGGATCGAATGTCAGGGGCGGCCTTCGTTCCAGGTCGGCCCCGGCGATACGTTCGTGATTCCGCGGCACGTGATACATCGAGATGTGTTCGCGGCCCAATCCGGGTACCGTGTCATCTACGTGTTCTTCCGCTGGCCGGGGAGAGACGCCATGGTGCGTGTGCTCGATCCCGAAGTGCTGTGCGCCACTCCTGCCGGCGCCAAGGTGCACCTGCACTGGCTGTTCAAACAGATGGAAGAGGAACACGAGAGGGATACCATCCACGCGCAGGAACGGATGCAACTGATCCTCGGCGAGATATTGTCCTGCCTCATCCGGTACGGCACCGTGTCGCGCAACGGCGTTTCGGAAGCGCGTCATCTGCTCGCCGTGGACCGGCAACGAACGCTCGCCCATGCCGTCCACGAGTATCTCGTCGCGCATTGCGACAAGTCGGTCACGCTCGATCAATTGTCCGAGTCGCACGACATCAGCCCCTTTCACCTCAGCCGCATCTTCGCGCGGCATCTGGGCATGTCCATCAGCGACGCGCTCACGCTGGCGAGGATTGATCGCGCCAAGACACTGCTGGCGCAACGGGAGTTGTCGGTAAAGGAAGTCGCCCCGCGCGCCGGCTTCACCGATTCGAACTATTTCGCCAAGGTCTTCCGCAAGATCACGGGGCAGTCGCCGAGCGAGTATCGAGTGGCGAAACTGGCTGCGCGTACCCGTCATTGAGCTCTGCCGGCTGCTCCTATCTGTCTCCCCGCGATCCACCGCAGGCACGGTGAGTGACGAAGGGCGTCAGCCGCCCTTGCATTCAGGCGCTGCGGGCGTATAGAGTTCGCTGCGTCATGCCACTCGAAACACAGAAGTTGGATGAGCCAGCTCGTCTAAAGCTTGCCCAAGAAGCGTTCCATGAGTATCAGGCGCAGTGTTTCTGGTGGGTACGCGAGGATTTCCAGGTCACGCCGGACGCGCTTCCAATGATCATCAAAGGACTGCGTTCGCATGGCGACCGCCGCGCGTTCTTCATCGCCGCAGAGTTATGCCGTTAAGCGCGCTGCAGAAACAGGTGCTCCAACTGCTGGCCCGACATCGTTCGCCAGACAGCTTCGTTGCCGGCGCCACCGTGCTCCACGCAGGCGAGACGTCCCCGCGTTACTCGCGCGACATTGACATCAACCACGACGTCCGTGAGAGCGTGGCTCAATGCGCGCAATTGGACGGTTCGGTTCTCAAGCAACACGGGTTCGAAGTGATCTGGCGTATGGAAGAGCCGCTGTTCTATCGGGCCGATGTCACTCGTGAAGGCACAACCGTCAAGCTCGAGTGGGTGTTCGACTCGGCGTTCCGTTTTTTTCCCGTCGAAGCCGATGAACAATTCGGCTATCGTTTGAGTTTCTGGGATGTGGCAACGAACAAGGTGCTGGCCCTGGTGGGACGCGTTGAGCCTCGGGATTTTCTCGACATCTTGTTTCTGGACGAGCACCACCTCTCACTCGGCGCGCTCGCTTGGGCGGCGTCAGGAAAGGACCCGGGCCTCAACCCGTTTCTCATCCTCACCGAAGCAAGGCGGACGGCGAGATATCGGCCGGAGGATTTTTCTTCAATCGTCACGGCAAAGCCGGTCGATCTGATCGCGCTGGGTCAACAGTGGCGCGCTGTTCTGGCTCGAGCGGACGCATTATTGCCAAAGCTCCCACCACAGGACGTCGGCTGCCTCTATCTGGACGCACAGAATCGCGTCGTCGAACCCGATCCCGATTCGCCCGACTTTGGCCGATTGCGCCGGCATTTCGGTTCGGTCAAAGGCGCGTGGCCGGTGGTGCGTTGAGTTTGTCGCGAACCAGGCGGTCGCTGGCGTTTCCCGCGCAAGACGTAATCCCTTGCTTCCTCGGGTAATCTATTGCCGCAGGCTTGTGAGGAATGCAGGACGACGCTATCGGTAGGTTGGAGAACAGTTTGACAAGGTCTAATTCGATGGATTTCTCTGGATCGATCAGTAACACACCGCTTCAGCGGGGTGGTGGCGACGCGCGGCGAAGCGCGAACCGTTTCAACGGTTTGCCGGCCGCCGGGAAACCGTTGAAACGATTTTGTGCTCCCACACGTTGGGAATCACCCCGCTGACTTTTCTTTACCCCCAAAACGTTTCCAAATGAGCCGAGTTTTCGATTGCAACAAAAACCCCGGCTTGGCCCACATGGGCGGGGGTTCGGGCATTCGTCCTCGTCCTCGTCGTCGTCCTCGTACTCGATGTTGGGGATTTCGACGACGACGAGAACGAGGACGAGGACGATTCGGAACGGGCGCTCTCGTCGGTTTGAGGTCGAAGACTTCGCTACAGCGGGCTGTTAATCAGATGATACGGAAAAGCGCGACTGTGTATCGAACCTAGCATTGTCAAAGCGGGAAGGAATCGTATCTCCTGGACAAACAGCTCGCCATCCACGGCGTCACTCATTCCTAACCGTCACCGCATAGAGCGTCGCTTTTCGCAACCGGAAACGAAGGATGGACGGCTTCCCGACGAGCGGGCGCAAATCCCCGGGTCGCCGCCAGACCACTGCCGCCGCGACCTGGTTGCCGGTGATGGGGGCGCAATCCTCGAAGCCCATTCCGGGACGAATGTGATCGCACGCGAACGCCGCTCGAATCTCCCCGCCGGGCTCAACCACCGCGTTGACGGTGACGTCCAGCCGGTCGCCCTCCAACCGAAACCCCTGCAAACAAAACTCCGCCTCGCCCGCGGCGTGCACGCCCTGGAAGCGATCGCGCGGCAGCGTCGCGAAGCACAGCGCGCCGGCGTAGCGGGTTTTGTCCGGCAGCGCATCGGCGTGTTTGTACGGCACGCCGTGATACGGGATCGCCAGCCCGTCGCGGAACGGCAGGATCGTCGGCGCAACGTAGATGCCGCCCCGGTCGTGCGGCTGCGGGCCGTGGGCGATCAACGCGCTTCGGTCGAGGCGCGCGAACTGCCGGCCGTCCCGGCTGGTGGCCAGTTGGGCATGGAGCGTGTCGGTCGCGCCGTCATAGACCGACGGGAACAGCAGGTAGGCGAGATCGTCGCTGCTGGCGTAACGGTTGGCGGCGTTGCTGTAGAGTTCGACCCCGGGGGCGTCGAGATGATCGCATCGCAGCACGATGTCGGGTTCGGCCCAGCGGAAAAAGTCGTTCGTCTCCGCCCGCGAGATGACGCGTCCGTAGCCGGGCTCCCAACTGCGAAAGTAACCCACGTACCGCCGCAACGTCGTGTCCCACCAAGCCACCGTTTGCGTGTCGCTGGCGTGCCCGAGCCAAGTCGGCGGACAGTTCCATTTCGGATGGCGTGGACATTCCCAGCGCAACCCGTCCGCCGACCACGCCGGGATGACCACTCCGAGCCAGGCGTCGCCCGTGAGCGCCTCGGCTGCGCCCATGCAGAGCATCTTGTAGCGTTCCCGGCCCGACGCCGTGGGATCAACAAAGACGCAGTGGCCGGTGAATCCGAAGCCGTGAAACGAGTGGGCGAGGTCGAGCAGGATGTTGTTCTGCTTCGAGCCGCGGTATTCGACCAGGCCGAGCTCGGGTTTGCGCCAGGTCAGGCCGTCGTCGCTCTCCGCGTAACAAAGCCGCGCCTCGAAATCGAGCTTGTAGGTCTCGTCCCACGCCTCGTACCAGCAACGGTACCGGCCCTGGTCGTGCAGCACGGTGTGCCAGCCGGTGGACATCGCTTCCCAGGGTTTGTCGGCGATCAGCAGCGGCTGGTCGAGCTTGGCCGGTTTGTGGAGGCGGAACTCGAGCGCGCCTTTGGGCGACCACGGTCCGTGATCCCAGCAGAGCCAGCGCCGATCGAACAACAGGTGATGGGATTGCATCGCGCCCATCAGCGCAACACACGGCCCGAGCCAAGTCAAGGCCGGGAACGGCCGCTGCCGGTGCGAGACTGGAAAATCTGGTGTATGGAGTGGAATGAGCATGGTTTCGACTGGACGCGCGCCGTCCCGGCGGCGACAAGCTCGGCCTTCGTATGGGCAGACGAATCGTTTGGTTTCTCTGCGGAGTCCTCGTGCTGGCCGGAACGGCGATGGGCGCGGAACAGAAGTTCACGCTCCGCGACTCGATCGGACGCGCGTGGAGCAATGAACTCATTCACTACGACGTGCAATTCCCGGCGGGGCAGTGCTGGACCAACGGCGCGCGGCTGGTGGACGACGCGGGCGCGCCGGTGCCGGGGCAATGGTCCGATCTCAAGCTCCACCCCGACGGCAGCGTCGCCAGCGGGTCGGTTTGGTTTGTCCTATCCCTCCCGGCCAATGCCACGCGCACCTTCACGCTGCACGGCGGCAAGCAGACCGAGGCGTCGGCCCGCTACGACACCGATCTGGCCCTCCAACTCGATGGTCAAAGCGTCTCATTGACCACCTCGAAGACGGGCGTGCGGCTGCCGCTCGGCGCGGAGAAGTTCCCCGCGCCGCAACCGGCCGACAAGCTGCCGGCTGCGCTCCAAGGCATCCGACTGGCGAGCGGCGGCTGGACGGGGCGCGGCTGGTTCGAGACGAAACAGCTTTGCTCGGGTTGGTCCGCGAAGCTCACCGACGACGGGCCGGTGTTCAAGCGCGTCGTCATCCGCTACGACTTCGAGCCGGGAATCTCCTACGAAGTGGCCGTCCGCGTCACGGCCGGGCAGGAAATCGTCTCTGTGACCGAGGAATTTAACCTCGGCGACCCGAAGGTCTATCAGCCGCCGAAGTTCCGCGACGAAAAACAGGAACTGCTCTGGGATTGGTGGAAGTGGCGTCCACACGAAGCAGCCGACAACTTCTGCTTCAGTTTCTACGGGACGTTCAAACCCACGCGCGCCCGCGCCAACGCGCACACGGTGTCGGTGCCGGAGAAGGGCCGCACCACCCAGACGCACGGCGACAACGAGTATCCGCTCACCTACGCGGGCGACCGGTTCGAGTTCTCGCTGAATCCCTGGCTGCGCGGGTTGCCGGACCAGTCGGCGTTCTACACGATGTATCGCGCCGAGGACGCCAACTCGGACGTCGTCGCCATCCTCCCGACGTTCGCCAGCCGCTGGCGACATCCGGACATGCTCCCGCACGATCCCGGCTTCATCCAGCAACACACCGATACCGCCGACTTGCGTGTCTATTCGGCGGCGAAGCCGGACCTGTTCGTGCGCTGTCCGTTGCACCTGGGCCGGCGGGAGTGGGCCATCGCGACCTTGCGCAACCCGGGAGTCGTGACTGAGGAGAAGAACAAGACCGTCATCGGCGCGCTCTCCCGCAAATACGGCGCGTTGCCGCTCGACAAGGTCAAGGACTGGATTCTCGAATGGCCGCAGAAGGCGAAATATCCGCACCTGTTCATCGAGGCCGGCAACCTCGACGGCCTGCGCGCGCGCATTCGCAGCCTGCCGGCCCTGGTCGCGTCACTCGAAAAGGAAAAACACATCCCCGTGCATCGCTGGTTGCTCGACGGCAAGGACGAGGACGCGCAGAAGGCGTACGACGAACTCGTCGCCGCGCTCGATGCCAAGATCACCGACGCGTTCGCATGGCCGTTCGGCGGCGAGCGCACCGGCATCAACGCCTTCCCGTGGCACATGATGACCCACGCCTCGCACGCCGACGTGTTGCTCGGCTGGCCGAAGCTCACGGCGGAACAACGCCAGCATCTGCTCAGGCGGATGGCGTTTCTCACCTATATCTCCTATGACGACGAATATCTGCCGCCGCGCAAAGCCGGCTTCGGCTGGGGCTCGGCCGGCATGCCGATGAACGTCGGCGGCGCGCGCGGGACGCTGGCGGCGTTGTTGAGCGATCATCCGCACGACCCGGCCTGGGTCGCGGCCTCGGCAAAATATCTCCGCTACGTCAGCGAGGCGTACTTCGGCGAAGACGGCTCGCCGTTGTCGTGTCCGCATTACAGTCTGCACACCGAAGGCGGGCCGGTCACAGCGGTCGCGCTGGCGCTCGGGCGGACGGGCGCGATCGGCGACGTGCGGAAAAACCTCCCTCGCCTGCACAACTACGGGCGTTTCCTCGTGGACATGATGACGCCGAAGGACGTCCGTTTCGGCCAACGGCTGCTGCCGACGCATGGCGACACGCCCTGGGAAGGCAACGGGCTCGCAGGCCAGATCGCGCCGTTGTTCAAATCGAGCGATCCAGAGCTGGCGGGCGCGTTGATGGGGACGTGGAATGAGAGCGGGCGGTCGCTGGAAGGATTTATCAACGCGGCGTTCTTCTTCGATCCGACGATCCCCGCCAAGCCGCCCGCGCTCAAGAGCGTGGTCTATCCCGGCTACGGCGCGTTCTTGCGGAGCGGCGTCGGCACGGACGCGGAATCGTACCTGGCGATCCGTTTCGGCACGTTCCAAGTCAGCCACAGCCACAACGAGACGGGCAACATTCACTGGTACGCGCGGGGCGTGCCGCTCGCGTTGGATTTCGCCAGCATGTACTCGCCGCAAACGGCCTCGGCACTCTGGCACTCGACCCTCTCGTACAACCACCGCGAGCACGCCAGCCCGGTGCCCTGTCCCGGCCGCGGCCACAAGGATTGTTTCTACACCGGCAAGCTCTGGTACGAACACAAGTTCGAGCCGCACACCATCCTCCAACCCATCGCCGATCCCGCTGCCGCCTCGATCACCGACCTGCACGGGCGCGTCGCCGAGTTCACCTCACAGCCCGAGGCCGATTACGTCCGCGGCGAAGCGCGGCGGCATTGGTTCGACCGCATCCCGTACTACAACAAGGGGGAAGGCGACCCCGATCCGTGGACGCAGTTCACCGAGTTCGAGAAGGTGCAGCTCAAGCAACCGTTCACCTGGGCGCGCGAGTACGTGTTCGTGAAAGACCCCGGCTACCTGCTCATCGCCGACGACCTCGCCGGCAGCGCGGAACTCGAACCCGCCTTCAACTTCTGGTGTCTGGCGAAGGACGCGAGGGAAACCGCCCCCGGCCAGTACACGTTGACCGGCCAACACGGCGTGGACCTCGACGTGTTCGTCCTCGAACCGCGCGCGGGCCGCGTCCAGCTCGGCGAGTGGGGACACAAACAGGGCTTCCTCGGCGGCGGCGAGGAAAACCAAAAGCTGCTCCGCCTGTTCCAGCAGCCCGGCAATGGCGGCTTCCGAGTGTTGTTCTACCCGCGCAAGCCCGACGAGCCGACGCCGAAGGTCGAGCCGGTCGCCGACGGCGCAGCCGTGAAGCTCACGCTGCCGGGCCAGACGCATTGGATCATCCTCAACAAACAGGCCGGGAAGATCACCGACGGCCCGCTGAAATTCACCGGCCGCGTCGGCGTGGCAAAACGCGGGAGCGATGGCCGGCTGGAGCAAAGGCTGCTTGCGAAATGAGTGGTGAGCCTGTGAACTTCAATCTGGTAACCTCCCTCCCTGCCATTTCGCTTTGCCGCCGCGATGGATTGGGCCTTGTACTTTCGATTGCCAAAGCTCTGCGGCGATTCCGCGATTCTGGGTTTCAGGAGACCATTCCGGATCGTCAAGCTTGCCGAACCCATACCCGCCGGCTAGACTGCGATGCGATGAGAACAGACGTTCTTCCCTTGTTTGAGCGACATGAGATTGCTGATTCGTTCTCCGAGCACGAATACATCGTCGTACATAATGGAGACGCCACTGATTTTGTCTGCACCATCCCGGATCACGCGGTCAAGTTGGTCGTCACTTCGCCGCCATATAACATCGGAAAACAGTACGAGACTCGCTCCTGCATCGAGGATTACCTCAACCGCCAGGAGTCGTTGATAGATGCATTGATCCGAGTGCTGCATCCCGCAGGCAGCATCTGTTGGCAAGTGGGAAACTACGTCGAGCATTCCGAAGTGTACCCGCTCGATATCTTCTACTATCAGCTCTTCAAGAAGCACGGGCTGAAACTGCGTAACCGGATCATTTG
>CAZOTB010000048.1:14943-39196 GCA_964582645.1 uncultured Verrucomicrobiota bacterium
CGAAGCGTTTCTCTGGTCGCTATGAGACGATCCTCTGGTTCACAAAGGGAGACAAGTACACGTTCAATCTCGATAAGGTGCGTGTTCCATCGAAGTACCCCGGCAAGAGACACTTCAAAGGTCCAAACCGCGGGCAGCCATCCGGCAATCCATTGGGCAAGAATCCATCGGATGTTTGGCAGATCGTAGCAGAGGACTGGGAGAACGGGGTGTGGGATATCCCCAACGTCAAATCCAACCACCCCGAAAAGACAATCCACCCGTGCCAGTTCCCGATTGAGTTGGTGGAGCGCTGTGTTCTGGCGCTCACGCATGAGGGTGACTGGGTCTTCGATCCGTACTGTGGTGTTGGATCAGCCTTGATTGCGGCCATCAAGCATTCCAGACGCGCTTTGGGTTGTGACAAAGAATCTGAGTATGTGGCGCTTGCTCGTTCACGCATTGAGGGATTCTATGCGGGGGAGTTGAAAACGCGGCGAGTCGGGACGCCAGTATGGACTCCGAGCGGAAGTGAGAAGGTTTCACAGATTCCCGAGGAATGGAAAGCGAGAGGTTCGTGAGAATTGTCGGCGAGTACTCCTTTAACCAAGGGCAACAATTCATTGGCCGAAAGTTTCCCCACCTTCTCGAAGAGGTGCGGAGGGTCATCCAAGCCGTGGATGCGGCCAAGTGCCGGACCAAGCAGAGCGAAGAGAAGACGATGCCCGGGCGGCTGCTCTACGATCCGAAAGCGCTCAATCGGGCTTTCAAGGCGCACTTCTCCCATGCCGGCTGGCACAAGCAGAAAGTAGCTTGCCACTACCCGACGAAGCACTACACCGCCGACTACCTCGCGCCGAAGCTGAAAGCGGGCGCGTTTCGGGAGATGGACTTTGTGAAGGAGAAGCTCGGAGTAGAGGTCCAGTTCGGTAAGTACTCGTTCATGGTTTACAACGTCTGCGCCAAGATGACGATCTTCAACAAGCTCGGCGTTATCACTGCCGGAGTGGAGATCGTGCCAATCAAAGAGTTCGCGGAGGAGATGTCCACTGGTGTCTCTTATTTCGAGCAATTCGTATGGGACTTGGAGCAACGAGGGATTTCAGACATCGATGTTCCCGTAATGATATTCGGGATTACAAACGTGAAGCCAATGATGCGCAAGGGATCAGGGAGGGTTCGCGAGGAATCGTCCCCCTATACAGCAGGAACTTCTCAAACCGGCTTGCTTCCATTGAATCCGTAGCGGAGGCAACACTTCGCAGGCGTTTCTTCTTCGGCTCATGCGCAAACCAGCAAACGCCTGACGGCGTCACTACGAACACACTCGCACCGGTCAGCACAACTCAGCCGATGAACCGACGCTTCCAACTCGATCTCGCTTGCGACTGGTGGGTTTCCATTTCGGCCAGGGATGCCACGCTCGCGGCGACGCGGGCGAAATGGAGTCCGCAGGAGTTGGAACACGCCGCCGACGCAGAAAATCATCCGCAACGGATTGATCTGCCGGGCGGGCCGAAGTACGGGAAACGTCCGCTCAGTGCGGCCGGGGCTACCGGCGCGTCGCCCGCCGTCCAGCGCGTGACCGAGGAGTTCGTCGGGCCGCTCCTGACCCGCAACGCGAAGGGCGAGCGCCTGCCGCATCCGTGGCTCAGCTACGCCAAACGCGTCGCCATCCCGCGCGCGTGGGCCGGGCACACCGTCTTTCTCCACCTCGACAACGTCCGTTATCACGTCACCGTCTCGGTCAACGGCCGGTCGGTCGCGCGGTACGTCGGCGGACTCGAACCACACCGGCTGGACCTCACGAAGCACGTCACGCCGGGCCGCCCGGCGCTGTTGTTGATCACCGTCGGCGATTCGAGCGTGAGCGGACACAAGCCGTTCGACGCCTACCACCTCACCGGCAACCGGTTGCCGACCTGCAAGGAGATCGAGAACAACCTCGTCCACCCGGTCAACTACGGCGGCGCGGACCGCGCGGTGGGCAAGGTCTCGCTCGAAGCCGTCCCGCCCGTGCGCGTCGAGTACGTGTTCGCCGACCCGAAGGTTTCGCGCGGCCTGTTGCGCTACACGGTGGCGCTGGCGAACGACACGCCCAGGTCCGTGCGCGTGCGGGTCAGGAGCGAGGCGCTGCGCGGGAAACAACTCGTCCAGGAAACCCTCTCCCTCCCGGCCCGCAGCGTGAGGAAATTCACCCGCGAGATCCCTTGGCCCGACGCGATTCTCTGGGACACCGACCACCCACACCTCTACGACTTGCGAACCACGCTCTCGACTCTCGGCCCTCGACCCTCGACCCTCGACACGCACCGCGACTGCTTCGGCTTCCGCGAGTTCACCATCAACGGCCACAGTTTCTTCCTAAATGGGAAAAAGATTCACCTGCACGGCCAGGCGGGCCACACTTCGCCCGACCGCGATATGCGGCTGCCGCTGCGCGACAAAATCACGATCCTGCGCGCGTGGAAAGAGCGGGGCAACGTCAACCACATCCGCCTTCACGCCAAGCCGCAGGACAAAGGCTGGGTCGAGGCCGCCGACCGGGTTGGCATGCTGCTCACCACCGAAACGGCCCTCTGGACGACCGGCTTCCATAGCTTCGATTGGGCGGGCAGCGAGCGGGCCTGTTACGAGAACGTCCGCCGGCATTTCCTCGAAGCGCTCGTCCGGCGCGACCGCAACAATCCGTCCGTCGTCATCTGGTCGCTCTCGAACGAAATGTCGCCGATCACGCCGTTCGACCTCGAACACCCGAAGATGGCGGCGATGACGCGCGCGTTCGAGAAGATCATCGCCGAGGCCGAGGCGGAAGACCCGAGCCGGGTGATCCAGATGTCGTCGGCGATGGATTTTCTCGGGCGGCTGCGGATGTACAACCTGCATTATCCGAAAAGCTGGCAGGCATTTCCCGATTACCCGCACACGGCGTACTGGCTCGACAGCGCGTTCCTGTTTCCGTGGTACGGTCCGCGCCGCAAGGAATTCCCGCCGTGGTCGTGGCGCAAAGACAAGCCGTTGTACATCGGCGAGTTCACCTGCGTTTTCGGCGCGACGCCCGACAGCCAGGCCAGCATCGTCGGCGACGCGGCGTTCGAGCGGGAGGACTTCGGCACGGCGTTGGCGAACGAAAAACTCTGGCCGATGGAAATCCACGCCTATCGCCGCCGCGACGTGTCCGGCTTCTGCGCCTGGTCGTGCATCACGTACGAGAGCGTGAGCCGCGTGCGCGCTGCGTTCCGGCAGCCGCACGTTCGCGCGCACACCCGGGTGCTGCGACCGCTCGCCGTGCTCGACCACAGCCACCGCACCCGGTATTTCACCGGCGACGAAGTGGCGGTCGAGTTGTCCGTCCACAACGACACGCGCCATGCCGTCCGGCTCGCGCTGACGATCGAGGTGCGCGACGGAAGGAAGCTGCTTTGGACGGAAACCTGGCCGGCCTCCGAGTACGGCCCGGCCGAGAACAAGGCGTTCCCCAGCCGATTCCGCGCGCCAGCGCAGCCCGCGACACTCACTTACCGGGCGACGCTGCGGGCGAACGGCAAACTCGCCGACCGCTGGGAGAAGCGTTTCGTGGTTTCACAACGCACTACCGCGCCGGCATTGCCGGCTGACTTCACCCTCTTCAATGGCACAAACAACCTCACGAACCTCGACGGTCTTCGTTCCGTCTGGATCACGCCCGCGCTGCGGCCGGCCGAATGGGAAGCGGCGCGCCCGGCCCTCGCGGCCTTCGTCCAACGCGGCGGCTGCGTGATCCTTGACCGCCCGGCGCCGTTCGTGCGGGATGGCCTGCCGGTGCCGCTTCGGAACGGCAAGGGCTACACCGACGACGAACGTCTCGAAATTACCTACGCCTTCCGTGTCGCGCCGCACCATCCGCTGCTGCGCGGGTTGAGCGATGCCGAGTTTGCGCTCTGGGGCGCAGACTACTACGTGGCGCGGCGCTGTTTCGAGACGCCGCAGGCGGGCAACGCCGTCCCGTTGCTCGTGGCCGGCGCGGACCGGCGCGGGCTGACTTGCACGCCGTTGCTCGAACTGCATCAGGGGGCGGGCAGTTGGCTCGTCAGCACGCTCGAGTTGTTGCCCAAGCTGACCGAAGAGCCGCTCGCCGCCGACCTCCTGGCCCGTTTCGCTGGCTACCGGCCCCAGCATCTTTCCGTCACTGTCAGTGTCTCGGTGACCGGCGAGACCTTGCGCGTGCTGCGCGAAGTGGGCTTCGACGGAGCGAATGGGCCGTTGCCTGACTTTGACGAACCGCTTGTAATCCTGGATGGCGCGTGCTTGGACGACGTGTCCGTGCTCGCCGCCCCGTTGCACCGCGGCGCGACGGTTTACCTCCACGATCTCGGCGTTGAGAAGACCCACGCCGCGTTGGCCGCGCTCAGGCTGCCGGGCGAGGTGTTGCCCGGCAAGGCCGGCGCGCGCGAGTTCGACACCGTGCGGCACGCGCACGCGCTTGCTGACGGTCTGACGAACAACTACCTCTACTGGATCGTGGACAAGGCGAAGCTGCCGCCGTGGGCGCTCGCGCGGTTGCATCCCGAGCCGGCGAGCGCGCTGATCCGCGGCGGCGGCGTGGCACTGACCCGGCGCGGCGCGGTGACGGCCTTCGAGGTCGGCCCCGGGCGACTCGTGATTGATAATCTGCGCTGGCAGTTGCCGGACTTCGACGAACCCGAGCGTCCGCGTCGGTTTGTGATGACGCTGCTCACCAACCTCGGCGTCCCGCTCGCCGCCGGCGCGGCCAAGCGCGCGGGTCGGGAATTCGAGACTCAAGCCGAGCGGCGCGAGCGCGGGCATTTCTAAGCGCTGACGCACAACCATCCTGCATTGCCAGACGCGGCGTCCTGGCGGTAGAATCCCGATTGAGGTCACGGTCATGACCAGGAAGCAACCATCGAAAGCAAGCGACGCGCGGGTGGTGAGCCGCCACCCCGTGCTGTCGGAGTCGCTGCGCCTGGCAATTGGCCATCCGCTCCCGCCGGCGCGGGGACGGATGGCGGTGTTTTCGATGGGCCGCATCGAGACGCGGCCGGGGGCGTTCTTCGACTGGACGATTCACGAGGGACTTTGGGAAATCGAGGTGGTGGAACGGGGCGAGTTCGAGCTGGGGGTGGACGGCAGCTCCGGCCTGGCCCGCTCGGGCGACGTGTTGCTCTATCCCGCAGGGACGCCGCACGCGATGTGGAACCGCAGCCCGCAGACCGGTTCTTCGCTGGTCATCCATTTCGAGGTCAACGACGTGCCGCTGGTGGAGCGCAACCCGTTGTTCCGCCTGAAGCCGGGCCGGCCCCTGTGCCGGTTCGGGCCGAACGAAATGCTCTGGTTCGAGCAGTTGTTCCATCAGGTGTGGTGGGAGGAGACCACCCGCCTGCGCGGATACGAGTCGGCCGAGGACGCCCTGTTGCGTCTGATCTTCCTCGGCCTGGAACGGCATCTGGCGGCGACGGGCAACGAGATGGTGTTGAGTCGGCTGCCGGCGGGCGACGTGATGCGTTTTCTCGGATGCGTCCGCGACGCGCTCGGCCAGCCGGAGCCGCTGCGCGTGGCGTCGCAGCAGATGGGCGTCAATTACGACAGCATGCGGCATCGGTTCAAGCGCGAGGTGGGGATGTCGCCCAAGCAGTACGTGATGCACCTTCGCATCCAACAAGCCAAACACCTGTTGCTGACCACCCGGTTGAGCATCAAGGAAATCGCCGACCGGTTGGGCTACGCCGACGGGCGTCATTTCACCGCGGTGTTTACCCGCAAGGTGGGCTTTGCGCCGCAACAGTGGCGGCGGCAACCGACTCTGCGGACATACTGAGCCGCCGGCTGACGAAACGGCTCGTTCCATTTTTCGCACATTTTCTTCCAGTCCGGGTATTCCCTCGGAAGCCTGATTCCGCTACCATGCTGCCACAGTAAGAGAGGGAGGACACGATGAATGCACGAAACTCGGTGGCAATAAGATGCGGCGGGCGGGTCCGATGGCATCGGGCCCGGGCGCTGGCTTTGGGAATGATGTTGGCAATGGGATGTGGTTTCAGTCACGCCAATCCGGTCTTGATCCGACAAGACTTTGACAACACCACGACGTTTACGCCCAACACCATCATTGATGGCAACACGTTCGGGAGCGGCACCACCACCGACGGGGTGTGGAGCGACCTGTTGGCATTTGGCTCCGGCTCGGCCATCACCAACGGCAACAGTCATTCCCCGGGTCAATCCATCTGGTTCACGCGCGACTTCGGCATCGGTTTCCCGCAAGGCCGGCGCACGGATGTTTCGATCAACATCCAGAATGACGCCGCCTTCGAGTATGGATTCTGGCTCTATCGCACGACCAGCGATGCGAGCGTGTTCATCAACGTCAACCGCTTCGACAAGACCGCCTTCGTCGAACCGCTGGTCATGATCGTGGCCCCGGGCGGCGAACTCACCCTGCGCAATGCGACCGACACGGCGTACACCTCCGCGTCCACGCCGACGTTCCTGCCCGTCGGCCAATGGGTCGAGATCCTGCGCAACGTGGACCTGCGCAGCCAGACGGTGGAAACCTTCTACAACAGCGGCAGCGGCCGCGTCAGCATTGACGTGCGCGGATTCAGCACCAACAACCTATTCAACACCGATGCCATCCTGTTCGCCGCCCAGAATCCCAGCGGCGGCAACGCGATGTTTTTCGACGACGTGTTTCTCGCCCTGCCGGAGCCGTCCACGGCGATGCTGCTGATTGCCGGCGGACTGTTGTTGCGGCGGTTCCCAAGGAATGGGTGATGGTCAATGGTGAATGGTTCATGAACCATCGGCCATCAACCATTGTCCATCGTCGTTCCGCATTCACGCTCATCGAGCTGCTCATTGTCGTCGCCATCATTTCCATTCTCACCGCCATGCTGTTGCCGGCGTTGCGCCGCGCCAAGGACAACGCCCGCGCCATCGCCTGCCTGAACAACCTCCACACCTGGACGCTGGCGATCCACCTCTTCGTCCATGACAACAATCGCTATCCCGTGCCGATCTGGAACAACGGCGCCACCGGCTGGTGGGACGAAATCTACCCGGCCTTTCTCCACGGCACGCCGCAGGTGTTCGGTTGCTGCACCCAAGTGTACGTGGACGAGGCGTTCTGGGCCGGCAACAAAGGCCGCGGCTGCCCGGAGGGACCGGAGATTGACCAGAAGGCGCTGCAAGCCGGCGGCTGGGGCTACCCGTTCGGCCTGCTCGGCGAAATCCACCAGCACCACTACGCCGGCACGCCCGGACTGTCCACGATTTACAACGGCGCCTACCTCATCAACTACTACTGCATCACCAGCGGCGGCTGGAACCAGTACATCCCGGAAAACTGTTACAAGCCGGGCCGCCACAAGTTCCCCGCCGAGACCGCCCTGCTGGTGGAAGGCTCGTACTACGGCAGCGCCGGATTCCTGTTCAGCGACTGGAACAATTTCACCGATTTCACGCTCTCGGCCCACGTGGACTACCGGCACGGATTTGGAGACAAGATCAACGTCGCGTTCTTCGACGGGCACGCGCAGACCTTCACCCGCAAGACGATTCCGGTCATCAACGGCGACGCTATCGCCAAGAGCAAATTCTTCTACGGGACCACGGACAACCTCCCGCTCTCGTCTTCGCAGGACTGAGCCGCCGGCCCCGCTTCGACCTGAGACCAGGTCTCCCGCGTTCTTCCGCGCCACAGACTGACCGCGCATGAAGCCAATTGCACTCCGAATCGCCATCGCACAGCCGCTCGTCGTGCCCGGCAACGTGCGCGAAAACCTCCGCCGCATGCGCCCGCTCGTCGCCGAGGCCCGCCGACGCGGCGCGGCGCTGACGCTGTTTTCCGAAACCGGCCTGACCGGCAACGACCAATGCGGGGCGAGTCTCCAGGCCGCAATCCCGCTCGAACATCCCGCGCTCGACATGGTGGCGCACCTGGCGCGCGCGAACCGGATGGCCATCGTCAACGGATTCTACGAGCGGCGCCACGGCTCGCTCTACAACACTGCCGTGGCGTTCCTGCCCAACGGCCAATGGATCGTCCATCGCAAACACCGCATCGTCGGCTGGGAACTCGCGAACGGCACCGTCGCCGAAGCGCCGCGGCGGGCCACGGTGTTCGACTATCGCGGGCTGCGGTTCGGAATGATGATTTGCGCCGACAGCGGCGCGAAGGGCATCTTCGACCAGTTCGAAGCGAAACGCTGTGACGCCGTTCTGACGCTCACCGCCGGGCTGGGCGATGCCGCGAAGGGTTTCCATCAACGCGACCTCGCCAAACCCGGGCGCCGCGCCGAGTACTTGAAGGCGGCCGAGTCGGTCTGTTTCGTGCGCGGTTCGGTCGAACGGGCGTTGCGGCACGATTTCGCCGTCGCCGCCGTCAACCAATGCGGCTACGACGAACGGCTCGGCTACTTTCAATGCGGGCATTCCTCGGTCGTCAACCGCACCGGCGAAATCACCGCGTTGATCCCCGGCCGATTCGTCTTCGAGCATCTGCGCCCGGAACTGGCCGTGGGTGTTGTCGAGGGCAAACCCCGCAGGCGTTGAGCCAATGACACGGCGAATCCTCCTCCGCGCAGCGTTCTTTTGCCTGCTGGCCGGTCGCCTCACGGGCGACGCCTGGGCGAAGGAACGACCGCTCGCCACCTTTGCCGTCCGGGAGCAATTCGGCGTCGCTCATCCCGACCAGGTGATTGACTTCGACCTCAGACGCAAGGTGGACGCCACACGCTGCAAGCTGATCGGGCCGGACGGCAACGAAGTCGCCTATCAACTTCTCGCCGACGGGAAACGACTCGCCGTCCGCACCGACCTGCCGGCTGGCGCGACGAAGACCTGGCGGCTTGTGCGCGGAAAGCCGGGCGTCACCCATGGCGTCAGCGTGACCGAAACCGCCACGCACTTCGAGATCGCCAACGAGTTGCTTGCGGTGCGCGTCCAGACAGCCGTCACGAACCGCCTCGATGTGAAACAGGCGCCGGCGCCGATTCAAGGCCTGCGGTTGCGAGACGGCGCGTGGACCGGGCTCGGCCCGAATTATCTCGCGCCGCAGGCTGAGGCGTGGCACGGGATACAGGTTCACTTTCTCGAACGCGGGCCGTTGAAGACGGTGGTCGCACTCACGTACAAGTTCACGCGCCCGGCGATGCGCGCCAACACCGCCGACCACCAACTCCTCGTGCCGGCAGGCGACGCCACCTATCGCTGCACGATCGAAGTCCAGGCCGGGCAGCCTTCGATCCTGTTCGAGGAGGACGCCGACCTCGATCTCGAATGGTCGGCGAATCTCTTCCCCGGCCTCGAACCGACCCAGGCCCGGTATCGAGGACATCACGCGACGGAGGCGCAGTTCGGTCGCGAGCCGGACGGCCAGCGCTACCGCCAGGCTCACGAGCGTCCGTCGCTGGATGCCGAGGTGGATCTGCGCTACGACCGGCCGATGACCGCCAGCTATGCGTACGGCGAGTCCAGCTACCGCCACATGGCGGTGTGGGACCCGTGGATCGTCAACAGCGGCTGGTACTGGCAATTCTACAACGCCGACGCGCCGGCCACCGCCAACTTCGTCGGCATCTTCACCGGCTGCGCCTCCCGCGCGTTGGGCGCGGCGGCCAGCGGCGTCGGGCTGTGGACGCGGCCCTCGCCGAAACAAGCCGGCATCACCGTCGCGTTGCACCGGCTGTGCGCCGACACGCGCTGGTTTCCGCGGGTGCGTTTCCAGTGGCGGCTGTTCGTCGGGACGAAGGCCGACCTCAAACCGCCCACCGAGATCCAACCGATCAACGCGCAGATGAACCTGCACGGCGGCATCAACCTGAACAAAGTCCATCGCTTTGCGCTCGCGTTCCCCGACCCGCCGCAGGGGTACGGCGCGACGTATCTCGAACGCGCCCGCGTGCAGCGATTCCTCGAACGGCTGCGCGCCGACCACGAGTTCTTCACCTTCTGCTCCGAGGCCAATCCGCAGTCGCGTCCGCTGCTCGATATGTGGACCGACGCCACCGGCAACAAAGCGCGTCTCGCGGCGAAGGAGGTGGCCGACTTCAGCCGCCAAACCCTCGACATCTACGTCAACGGACTCGGTGTCGCCCATCCGTCGTTTTTCTACTGGCAGGCCGGGCAGGCGATGCTCGAGAAGGCGCACTGGTGCGACGCCTTGCTGGCGAGCGATTCGCTGGCGGTTTCGGAGCGGGCGACGCTCCAGTCCAGCCTGGCGCTGTTTGCGTACCTGCTCTGGGACGACGATTTCACGCCGCTGTTCACCGGGCACGGCCTGAATCTCGCGCAAGGGCCGGTGCAATACGGACAGATCCGCGATTATTTCGCAATGCAACTGGCACGGCATCCGTCGTTCCGCGCTCGCGCCGAGGCAGCCGAGTGGCGAACGCTCGATTCGCTCCATACCTACGTGAACGAACATGGCGCCGGGATCGCCTGCACCCACTACCTGCAGCCGTACCTCGAACCGATTCTCACCGCGCTGCTCCAGTTCCGGCTCCTCGGTCGCGATCATTTCAAGACCGAGCCGCGCCTGGCGAAGTTCGCTGAGTTCTACCTCAACCTGCTGACCCCGCCCGAGCCGCGCGCGGGTGGACGCCGCTGTTTCATCGCCACGAGCGACAGTTCGTTCGAGTCGTCCGAGATGTACGGCCTTCTCGCGACCGGCTTCCGCGCCGCCAACCCCGACCGGAGCGGGCGGCTGATGGGCGCATGGAAGGCGGGCGGGCGCTGGCACGATTCGCGGTTCGGCACGAGCCTGCTGATGATTGACGACGAAGCGCCCGCCAAAGACCCGCAACTCGCCGACGCCAATTTCCCCGGCTACTACTCCGTGCTGCGTCACGGTTGGGGCACGACCAACGAGACCGCGGCGTGGTTCATCAACGGCGATTTCTACCGCGAGCATCGGCATCCCGATCAGGGCATGGTGGTGATCTACGCGCTCGGCGCGCCGGTGTCGGTGCATTGGGGTTCGCTGTACACGCCGCAGGTACCGGGCGCGTTTCACAATAACACCGTGCTGCTCGAGGACATGCTCGGCTGCCCGTGGGACAAGGACAACCCGCCGCTCGGCGCGGGCGGTGGCTGGAGCAACTCAACGCAGGAGGCATTCGCGAGCGCTCCCGAGCGAGCCGAGGCGCGCGCCCGATTTCGACACGGCAACACGACCTGGACGCGCGCCGTGATGGTCGAGCGCACCGACCCGGCGCGACCGGTGATCGTGTTGCGCGACACGTTCGCGGGCGAGCAGGCCGCCGCGCCGAAGGTCATGAGCCTGAACCTGATGGCAGCCGGCGAGGTGTTGACGCCGGCCGGGAAACTCACGCCGCCGCTTCGGACGCACGTGGCCGAGTCGCACAAGGACGGCGCGCCCGGCCACGAGCTGCCTTCGGCCACGCCGCCGTTCGATCTGCCGGCCGGCACGAACCGCTTCGTCTTCACGGGCCGGTACGGTGTGGACTGCGAGGTGTTGCTCATCAGCGACACGCCGCAACAGGCGCTCCTCGGCAACTGGGCCGTGACGCCGTGGGGCGGTCACATCACCGACCGGGAGGAACGGCAGCACATCCTGCGCGTCCGCGGCACGGGCAACTTCGTCACCATCTTGCGTCCGACCGCTGCGGAGGTTCGTTCTCGTCCTCGTCCTCGTCGTCGTTCTCGATCCGGCCGAACCTCACTCCGATTGCCGAGAAAACAACTCCCGCCACGAAACGAAGTCTGCTATGAGTTGGGACGGGCATGATCCTCGGTTATCCTGACCAACTCTCTGTCGCCCCGGGCGAGACTGTGCGGTTGATGATCAGCACCGACCAACCGACGTTCGAGGTCGAGACGCTGCGTCTGCGACACGGCGACCCGAACCCGGAAGGGCCGGGTTTCCGCGCCGACGAACTCGACTGGCTGCCGCGCGGCCCGCATCGCGGCGTGAACCAACCCCTGCAACTTGGCTCATACGCAATTCTCCCCGGCCCCGGCGGCGCGTTGCAGGCGCTGACGTTTGGTTGCTGGCTGTTCCCGACGTCGCGCACGTACCGCGAGGAGCCGGTGCTCGATTGGGGCCGGGAAGATGGGCCGCGCCTTGGACTCAGGCTGACTGGCAGCGGCCGCATCGCTGCGGGACTGAACGGTGATTGGGTCGAGAATGCCGCGCCCCTGGTACGCTGGCACTGGCATTACGTCGGGCTGGTGCTCGACACCACGCGGCGGGCGTTGCAGGTGTTCTGCGGCACGCCGAGCATGTTCGGGCCGGAGGTCGCCGGCAGGGAGGTCACGCTCGACCGACCTTTCCGGGCCGATCCACCGTTGATCCTCGCCGCCGAGCGGCGCGGCGGCTCGATCCGTCCCGGCTTCAACGGCAAGCTCGGTCGCCCGACGTTGCTCGGGGAGGCGCTGGCGCATCGCGATCTCGGGCCGCTGATGTACGGAATGAAACCGCGCCCCACGACGCCGTTGCTCGGCGAATGGGATTTCAGCCGGGAGATCGCAACCACCCGGCTGGTGGACATCTCCGGCCACGACCGCCACGGCACGGCGCACCAGGCCCCGGCGCGCGGCGTGACGGGCGTGAAGTTTACCGGCCCGTCGCACAAGACCTACGCCGACGCCCCGGCCGAGTACGACGCGATCCATTTCCACGACGACGACCTCGAAGACGCCGGCTGGCAACCGGTGCTGGAGTTGCGCGTGCCCGCCGACGCCCGCAGCGGGATTTACTCGGTCCACGCCACCGCGGGCGGCGAAGATGCGTGGCTGACGTTTCTCGTGCGGGGCCGGACGGGGAAGCTCGCGCCGGTGTTGTTCCTCGTTCCGACGATGACCTGGCACGCGTACTCGAACATGAGCACGCCGCAGTACGGGCTGTCGTTGTACACCGCGCACAGCGACGGCTCGCCGAACCATTACGCCACGTTGCGCAAGCCGCTCACGTCGTTCGTGCCCGACAACTACTACCAGGGCATGGGCAAGTGCCCGCGTTGTGGCGCGTACCGCCATCCCTGCGCGATGATCCACTGGGTGACGGGCGTGATGGCGAGCCTGTACACGATCCACTGGCTCGAACACCTCGGCATCGAGTACGAAGTGCTCGCCGACCACGATCTCGACGCGCAGCAGCCGGGAACGCTGGCCGATTACCGCGTCGTGTTGAACGTCGCGCACTCGGAGTACTGGACCGAGCCGATGCTGAACACCTTCGCGCATTACCTCGAACACGGCGGACGGGTGATGCATCTGGCCGGTAACGCATTGTACTGGGTCAGCTCGCTCCATCCGCAACGCCGGCACCTGATGGAAATCCGGCGCGCCGACGGCACGTGGCCGCTGGCCGGGGGCGAGCCGGGGGAGTTGCAGCACGCCTGCACCGGCACGCGCGGCGGGATGTGGGTCGGACGCGGCCGTGCGCCACAACAAACCGTGGGGCTGGGATTCGTCGGCATGGGGCTGAGCGGCAAGGGCGCCGGCTTTCGGCGGTTGAAGGACAGCTTCGATCCGCGCGCAAAATTCATCTTCGAAGGCGTGGGGGCAGACGAGTTGATCGGCGACTTCGGCCTGAACCAGGGCGCGGCGGCGGGCGTGGAGATTGACGCGACCGATCCGGCGCTCGGCACGCCCCCGGGCGCGCTGGTGCTGGCGGCGTCGGTGAACCACTCGCCGGCGTTTGTGTTGCCGCCCGAGGAACTCGTCCGCCACGGCCCTGACGACCGCCGGATCCGGGCGGAGATGATTTACGCGGAGAAACCGAACGGCGGCGCGTTGTTCGCGGTCGGCTCGATCTCGTGGACCGGCAGCCTGTCGCACCACAACTACGACAACAACGTCGCCCGCATCTCGACCAACGTGCTGCGGGAGTTCCTCAAATGAAACGAGCCAGATTCCGCCTCGACCTGAAGCGACTCCGTAACGCCTCCGACATCAAGGTGGGCTTGGTCGGCTACGGGCCGTCGTATGGGATGGGCAAGATTCACCTCGAAGAAGCCCGCCAGGCCGGGATGACGCCGGTGGCCGTGGTCGCCCGCCGCCCCGAGCGGCAGAACGCGGCGCGGGCGGACTTTCCCGGCATCGAAGTCTTCTCGTCACTCGACAAGATGCTGGAACGAAGCGAAGCGAATCTGGTAGTGATCGCGACGCCTCACCACACGCACGCCCGGCTCGCGTGCCGGGCCTTGCGGGCGGGACGACACGTTCTTTGCGAGAAACCGATGGCGCTCACCACGGCGGAATGCAATGCGATGATGGCTGCCGCGCGCAAAGCGAGCCGGGTGCTGGCAGTGTACCACAATCGCCACTGGGACCGACACATTGTCAATGCCGTGGCGCACGTGCGGTCGGGCCTCATCGGCAAGATCGTGCGCATCGAAGCGCGCGTCGGCAGCCGCGCCAAACCCGCGGACAACTGGTACTCGCATGAGCCGGAGCACGGGAGCATCACCTACTGTTGGGGACCGCATTTGATCGAGTACGTCTTGCAGTTGGTGGATTCGGAGATCGTCGAGGTGAGCGGCTTCGCCCATCGCGGGTTCTGGTCGGCGCAATCGAAATGGGGTCGCGCGTGCATCGAGGACGAGGCAGCGTTGGTCGTGCGGTTCGCCAACGGCGTGTGGTTGTCCCTGGTCGCGACCGCGATTGATTGCAACCCGCGCGGCAGCATTCTGGACATCACCGGCACGCGGGGGTCATACGTGGTAAATTGGGCGTGCAATGAACTGACTCGTCCGGTGGGCGGGCGCATCGTTCGCACCCGGTTTGAAAACAAGCCCGGCCCGCATTGGTCGCAGGGACGCCGCCTGTACGAGAACCTCGCGGCGTGTCTGACGCGGGGGACAAGACTGGCCGTCACCCCCGAATGGGGGCGGCGGATTGTTCACGTGCTCGAACTCGGCAGCCGCAGCGCCCGGCGCGGAAGCGCGCTGCGGGCGAGCTACTCGTGATGGCGGGCGGTGAAAATTCGGAGAGGAAGCATGAAAACCAAAACGATTCGTTACGGTGAGAAGGGTGGCGTGGAGATCGTCGAGGTCGAAGTGGGCGAGCCTGGCTTCGGCGAGGTGCAGGTGAAGGGAACGGCCTGCGGAGTCTGCGCGGCCGACGTCCATATGTTCCAGCACGGCCCGTTCACCTGGGGCCAACGCGGCCACGAGGGCGTGGGGCGGGTCGTCAAACTCGGCCCGGGCGTGCAGACGTTGCAGGTGGGCGACCGGGTGTCGAGCGGGGCGCTGGGGTTCAGCCAGGTGGCGAACGCGCCTGCGGCGAGCTTGTACGTCATCAACGACTCCCAGCTCGCGGATGAACACTGCCTGCTGGAGCCGGTGGCCTGCGCGGTCACGGGGCTGGATCATTGCGCGGTGCGCCCCGGCGATCGGGTGGCGTTGATCGGCTGTGGGTTCATGGGCGCGATGATCCTGCAGGGGTTGTTGCGTTCGTTCGCCGACCGGGTCATCGTCATCGAGAAAGAACCCGCCCGGCTCGCGCTGGCCCGGCAACTCGGCGCGCGCGACGGGTTCAGCCCCGACGATCCCGATTGGCCGACACGACTCGCCGAACTCAGGGCGCTGTCGGTGGACACGGTCGTGGATTGCACCGGCGCGCAGGCCGGGCTCGACCTCGCCACGCAGCTCTGCCGGCGCGGTGGACGAATCAATCTATTCGGCTGGAACAAGGCTTCGCGCACCTTCGACGCCAACACCTGGCACTTGATGGGGTTCACGGTCGTCAACTCCTCGCCCTCGGCGGCGTTGCGTGACCCGTTTCCGGTGGCGGTGCGGATGCTGCAAAGCGGGATCATCCAACTCAAACCGCTGATCACCCACACCGTCTCGCTGGAGGAGTACCCCCGGCTGCTCCCCAAGGCGGTCACCATGGAGGACGGCTACATCAAGGGCGTGGTGAAACTCACGAGCTGAACCCAGGACCAAGAGGGACGATGACGAGCTACAGGGTTGGCAGCCAGCACGGACGCCCCACGTTCACCGCCAACGGCGAAGCGGTGGTGTTGTCGAGCTATTGCTCGTGCGGCACGCCCTGGCGCGAACAGTGGCTGGCCGCGCACCGCAACTTCGCGAAACATGGTTGCCGGATTTTCTGGTTGTCCCCTGCCGGCGGTTACAAGGGCGATTGGGGCACGACGCCGTTCTGGACGGGGCCGGGTGAGATCCACTGCCCGCCGGTTAAGATGCCCGCCGGCTACTTCGGCCTGGACGAACAGGCGCGCGCGTTGATCGAGATCGAACCCGAGGCCCGGTTCTTTGTGCGGATGATGGACCGGCCGCCCGCGAGCTGGGCGAAGGCGCTGCCGGATGAGATGGCGCTCAACGACGAAGGCCACCGCTACGATTCAGCCTCGCTGGCATCGGAGAGGTATCGGAAAGAACTCGGCGGGTTTCTCCGCGCGCTGACCCGGTACTGCGAGCAATCGGCCTGGTCCGACCGGATCCTTGGCTACGTCATCTACCCGATGGGCGAAGGCGCAACGCCACTGGCCTGCGAGGGGTATCTGTTCGACCAGTCGCCGGTGATGCAGCGAGCCTTCGCGGAATTTCTCAAGTCGAAAGGCCAGCCGGTCTCGCCAGTGCCGCGCGAGGACGACTTGCGTCAACGCGGCTTGTTGTTCTGGCCGGAAGCGAAGCCAGTGCAACGGGAGCGTGATTACTTTGCATTGCAGACATCCTTGTTCCGCCGTTATTGCCGGACGATGATCGAGGCGTTCCGCGCCGAGGCGAGGCCGGGAAGGCTTTGCGGCATTGATGCGTTGAAGGGGAACATGCTTGGCTGGATGACGCACCCGATCTTCACCGGCAAGAAGTGGCAGGCCCATTACGGCGACCAGTTTCTCGCCACCGGCACGACCGGCATGGCGGACATCCTCGATTGGAAGGAACTCGACCTCATCGCCACGCCGCACGATTACCGGCAGCGCTGGGTCGGGTTTGGTTTCGACCCGGAAGGCATCGGTGACTCGGTGCAACTGCACGGCAAGATCATGCTCGTCGAAGAAGATCAGCGTAGTTACGCCAACAACGAGCGCGGCCTGTTCGGCTCGATCGAGCCGGGCGAGGAAGAGGCCGTGCTCTATCGCAACCTTGCCGCGACGCTCTCGAAAGGGCATCACACGTATCCGATGGACGTGTGCGTCGGGTACTTTGAATCGGAGGCGATCCAGAAGCTGCTGCAGCGACGGCGGCAGATCGAGCAGGAGTTGCTGCATCGCCCGCGCGCCGACGTGCCAAGCGTCGTGATGCTGGTGGATGACCGCGCCGGTCTGTACACAGACTTTTCCGCCGAGTACAACGACCTCGCCGTCATCCGGCAACGCATCCACGGCATGAACCATTGCGGCGTGCCGACCCGCACCTTCCTCTTCGACGACTTGAAGCGTGACAACTTCCCGAAGTGCCACAAACTGTTCCTGCTGCCGAACTGCTACCGGTACGACCCGGCCACGCTGGCGCTGCTGAAAAGGAAGCTGTTCCGCAATGGCAACGTCATCGTCTTCGGCCCCGGGAGCGGCATCACAGACGGGAAGACCGTCTCGGCGGACTTTGCGACCAAGTTGACCGGCATCGAGTGCGAGTTGTTCGACTACGAGTATCCGCGCTTTGTGACCGTGGACAACTTCACGCATCCGCTTGGCGCCGGCTTCGGCGCGTGCGAAACCTTCGGCGACACGCACCGCTACGGCCCGGTGCTCGTTCCGAAAGAGGGCACGCGGCTCGGCACGATTGCATTGGACAACGGCAAACGCCGGCCGGGCCTGGTCGTGAAACAGTTTCGCGACTACACCATCGTTTTTACGACTGCCGTTCCGTTGCCGGCCAGGTTGTTGCGAAACCTCGCCCGCTTCAGCGGCACGCACGTGTATGACGACGAGGATGATGATGTCGTGTACGCCGACACAACGATGGTCGCCGTCCACGCCGTCAAGCCAGGCCCGCGCACAATTCGGTTGCCCGGCATATTCAAGGTTTCCGACGTTGTCACCGGCAAGCCCCTCTGCCGCGCCGCAGGCGAGATACAATTTGCCCTAAGAAAGCCGGTCACGAAGTGGTGGGTATTGGAGAAAGTCCATGGCTGATTCATCGCCGCCCTCGCTGGAATCGTCCCATCGGATGGAATCCATTGCTTTCTCGGGTAATCTATTGTCGCAGGCTTGAGAGGAATGCACGACGACGCTATCGGTAGCATGGACAAAAGGAAGGAATCGTATCTCATGGACAAGCAACTGGCCATCCACGGCGGCCCTCGGACCATCCCCGAAGGGTTCATCCAGCCCAGCCCGCCCACCACGGCGCTCGACGAAGAATACGTGCTGAAATCGCTGCGTGGCCCGAGCCACGCATGGGGACCGAACTGCGACGCGCTCCAGAACGAGTTCGCCAAGTGGAACGGCAACAAACATTGCATTGCCGTCACCAGCGGCACGGCAGCGTTGCACATGGCGCTGGTCGCGGCCGGCTGCGCGGCCGGCGACGAAGTCATCACCCCGGCGTATTCGTGGACCTCGTCGGCGTCGTGCATTCTCCACGCGAACTGCATCCCGGTCTTCGTGGACGTGGACCCGCTGTACACCAATCTCGACCCCGCGAAAATCGAGGCCGCGATCACCCCGCGCACGCGGGCGATCATCGTTGTCCATCTCCACGGCGTGCCGGTCGATCTCGATCCGATCCTCGCCATCGCCAGGAAACACAAACTGACGGTGATCGAGGATTGTTGCCAGGCCCACGGCGCGCTCTACAAGGGACGGAAGGTCGGCACCATCGCACCCATCTCTGCGTTCAGCCTGAACCAAAACAAGATGTTGAGCGCGGGCGAAGGCGGCCTGCTCGTCACCGACGACGATCAGTTGCTCGAACGCGCCCGGTCGCTGGTGTTGTTCGGCGATTTCCGCGACCCGTTGCCGGATGCGAACTACCGGCACTACGGCACCGGCTACATGTATCGCTACAACGACCTTTGCGCGGCGTACGCCCGTGCGCAGTTGACGCGGCTCGACGAATCCATCGCCCACTCCCGGACACTGTTCGCGGTCCTGCGGCGTGGACTACAGAACCTGCCGGGTCTGGTCCTGCCGCAAGAACCGGTCTGGGGAAAAGAGAACGCTTACAACTTCGTCTGCCACGTCGAACCCAAAGCCGTCGGCTATCGCGGCCCCGTCAATTTCTTCCGCGAAGCCATCGTCAGCGCGTTGCAGGCCGAGGGAGTGCCCGCTTCGGTCTGGCAGCGGCGCATCCTGCCGGAGATGGCCGCCATCGCCGCGCGCAACGCTTTCGGCAACGGCAGCCCGTGGCGCGAACATGGCTCGAAAGTCAGCTACGACCCCGGGCGGTACCCCGTGGTGCTGTCGCACACCGACTCGTATTTCGTCATCGGCGGTTTGCGCCTGCCCAACACTGAAGAACTGGCCGAGCGCATCGTCGCCGCCGTGCGCCAGGTGTTCACACAACTCGACAAGCTCGACGTGGACGCCATCGCCAGGAAAGCCGACGTTGGTTTCTACGAACGCGGCTGGCAGAAACACGCCGCGAAGATCAAGTGACTGCTCTGACCAACCTTTTCTTCGCCATCCCCGGCGTGAGCGTGTCGCGAGACTTGCAGTTGTGGAAACATCTCACGCCCGACACGCCGCTCCTCGATGGCTCGGCATACGGACACGATGGCGGCGTCGAGAACTGCTCGATTTTCAAGGACGGCGACACATGGCATTTCTTCGCCAGCGTCGGCATGACCCGACAACGGTTGGCGCACATCGCCTCCGACGATCCGTTGCGGTGGCCGGCATTGACCTCCGCCGCCGAGATCGCGCTCCCGGTTCAGCCGTGGTGCGCGCACAGCCAGGAGGCGGTGTTCGTGGACGACTGGCGCGCTGTGTGTGGCAAGTACGCGATGCTGTATCACGGCTTGGACAAGGCGGACGGTCTTGCCCAGGTTGGTCTCGCGTTCTCGGCCGATTTGTGGAATTGGGATTCGCCATGAAAGAGACGCATCATCGTTTCCACTCTCCCGCTCGATCAGGTTGCGTTTGGAGTTCAAGCTTTAGCTTGTCTCGCATGCGTGTCGCGAAGCAAGCTGAAGCATGTACTCCAAGCGAGAGCGATGGACGCGCTTACAACGTTGCGGGCGCGAAGCGAATACGGCGGTGGCCACAATGAGCCGCCCGAAGAGAACCATCGAACTCGGCGCGGCCGAAGCGGACTTCACGCCGGCGCCAGGTCTGCCGCTGCTCGGGCAGATGCACGAACGCATCGCCCAACGCGCTCGCGATCCACTCATGGCCAACGCCATCGCGTTTCGTCAGGGCCGCGAAACGGTCGTGCTCGTCTCGGTGGATATCGCGATGCTCAACGATCCGTTTGTGCGCGAAACGCAGCGGGCCTTCGCGAAGCGGACGCGGCTGCCGGGCTCGCGACTGCTCCTGCACTCGACTCACACGCACGTCGCGCCGACGGTGTTCACGCTGCTGACCGCCAAGGCCGATCCCGCGTTCGTGACGAGGGTGCGCGAAGCGATCCTCGGCTCCGCCGAACGCGCTCTCGCGAACCTGGAATTCTCGGGCGTGTTCAGCGGAGCGGGTTTTGTGGAGCACATGGGTTGGAATCGCCGCGCGATGTTTTTCGATGGAAGCAGTCGCATGTATGGACACTCGGAGTGCCCGGGATTCGTCGGGATGGAAGGTCCGCGCGACGGTTCGGTGGCCGTGCTATGCGCGCGCGATCGGAAGGAGAAGGTGCGCGCCATCATCGTAAATTTCGCGACTCACCCGAATTGCCTTGAAGGCGACTATTTCTACAGCGCCGACATTCCCGGGGCCACGCGCCGCGTGCTCAAGCAGGTGTTCGGCGAGGATGTGGTCGTGGTGTATTTGACCGGCGCGGCCGGTAACACCGCCCCCAGCGTTCTGGACCCGTACGATCCGACTCAACCGTGGCGCGGCGAAGCCGGCCTGTTGCGCTCCGGCCTGACGCTCGGCGGCGAGGCGGCGAAGGTCCTCGCTTCTGCCGTCCGCCCGATGCAGTCGCCGAAGCTACGCGTCGAGCAAACCACCGCGCGCATCCCGATCCGCCCGTGGCCGAAGCGCACTGAGCGAACATTCCCGATCTCGTTGCTCGACAAGAAGGGTTGGCCCAGTGCGCACCCGTACTATGCCGCCGCGCAACGAGAATGGCCGAAGCGTCTCGCCACGGTCAGTCCGTGGCCGGTGCGGCTCAACGTCCTGCGCGTGGGCGACACCGCGATCTGCACGAACCCGGCCGAGTTGTTCGTCGAGTTCGGCCTCGACATTCGCAAGCATTCTCCCGCGCGCGTGACGTTGATCAGCGAATTGACCGACGGCTATTGCGGGTACGTCCCGACCGAGCTGGCGTTCTCGCGCGGCGGCTACGAAACGTGGCCCGCGCCGACCAGCCAATTGGTGCCGGCGGCGGGGTCGCGGATTGTCGCCGCGACGAAGCAACTGCTCCAGAAGGGATTCAAGCCAGGATGAAACGCCTTGACCGTCCACCGCGCTCAGGCGTCCCGGACAAAACATGAACGGTTCGATGCGGCGCGAGTTGTAACGTCACGAGCCAATCGTCGTCGCTTTGGCGAACATCGAGGACCTGGTCGTGACCGGCATCGTACCCGCCGATGGGCAGGAGGCTCTGCTGGACGCGCGGCGGCGTGGTTGTGCCGAGCCCGCTGATGCGCAGGGTAAGCCGGCTGTTGCAGACGCCGACCGGCCAGCGTCCGCCAACGTCGAACAGCACGGCGTCGCTCTGTCGTCGCACATTGTCGATCGTCAGGTTCCGGCGCAGCAGTTCGTAGTCAATCACGTCGTCGGGCGTGGCGGCCCACAAGCGACCATTGCTGACGGTCATTAACCGTGAAGAACGCTCGTCCAGAAACTCGGGGGTAACATTCTTCCACGGCTGCGGGACGTCCGGCAGGCACAGGTGCGTCGTCTCGTAGAGCCAGGCGCCGCGCAGGTAGTCGAGGGAGAGGCGTTGGTTGTCGTCGAGTTCGCGGGGCCAGCCGCGGCGCGGACGATTGCCGCTGGCGCCGACGATGTGGTTGCCGATGCGATAGAGGTCGAAGCCGTCGCGATTGGGTGCGCCCTCGATGTCGGCGCAGGCGAGGTAGTGCTGCTTCACCAGATCGATCACGGGCGCGTAGTTGTGCGTGTCGTTGGGAATGGTGAAGATGCGCACCGGCCGTTCGATGTCGTCTTCGAGCCGGTATTTGCTCCAGACGACCTCGCGGTACAGATTCAATCCCGGCCGAGTGGGATGGACGTAGTGACTCCAACTGTGATTCCCGACGCCCCAACCGCGAGCGATCATCTCCTTCAGTTCGGCGGCGCTCATGTGCCGGTGGCCGTTGAGCGAACTGAGCCAGCAGTTGCGCGGTTGTCCGAGTTGTCCCGCGATGACGTCGAGATGGCCGGGAAAACCATACCGCTCATGCACTGGCAGCGCGTTGGCCATCACGTCGATCGTGCCTTCGTCGTACGTCATCGTCTAGGCGATCGGCGCGTCGCACAACCAGCGGCAGATTTGGACCGTTGGGTTCATAAAGCGGTGACGCAGCGATGCACCCCGCCCGGATCATGCCGATCCAGACAGTCCGTTTCCCACCACAGCCGGGTCGCAGGCGCGCCCAGTTCGAGGCGGACCGGCGTCTCTTGGAAACCGCGGACGCGAACGATGGCGTCCCCGAGTTGCCGGGTCTGAAGCTCCCGCGCAGGTCGCTCTATCGCGCCGGCGCGATCAGCCGGTTTGGCGGGATCGCCGTTGTGCACAACCACCATGACCCGCTCGGCGTCGAAAGCGCCATGGTTCTGAAGCCTGGCCTCGACCCAGCACCGTCCGCTCCGCTTCACAACGCGAACCGATGAGTTGATCACACGGACATCACGCGGCAGTTGCCCCTCTTTCACCGCCACTGCGCGCGACGCATCGAGGATTCCGTAATCGAGCCGGGATTCCCAGCGCGTGCGATTGGTCTGGACTCCCCGGGCGGGTCGCGCGGTGTTGCGCGGCATTGACACGTGGATCGGTCGAACCAAGGGTGACGGGGTGATGTACTAGCCGGCCCTGGCTCAACTGTGAAGCTCGCGTGAGCCGAGGCTCATGCTCCCGAATGGGAAGGAAGACACTCGCCTGTCACAACGGTGAACCGATGTCACTGTGATGGCGGCAGCTTGACCATCTCCCAATGCGGCGAGTACGCTACGCACGCGAGCACGAAGCGGATTCCAAAACGCGCGTCGCTGGTGGCACAGGTGGCCGAGATTCTGAGGCAGGAACTGCGCGAGGGCAAATGGCGCGATGCATTGCCCAGCGAAAGTTCTCTCTGCGATCAACTCAAAGTGAGCCGCAACACGCTCCGCTCCGCGCTCGAAACACTTCGGCGCGAACGGTTGATCCTCAAAAAAGCGTGAGCGATGACTGACATGTTGCAACACTATAGGAATCTCGTCGATTTCGCCGACGGCTTGCTGACAAAATCACTTTTTCTTGCCCACGCGCAGCTTGCTCACCTTCCCAAACGCCGCCTCGAACAACTCCCGATGATGATAGTCCCGCGGCAGATGCAACACGTTGCGCCCGCCCCGACGCACCAACCGCGCCGGCACCACCAGCAAATCGGTGCGCACGGTTTCCAACGTCGCATGCAAATATTCCGGCGGCAGACACAACCGCTTGAACCAGTGCGCCAAGTCGTACGCGAACAACACCAATTGGAAGAACCCCACGTTCGCCACCCACGCCTCGGTCGGAATCTTCCCCAACGGCAGATCGTACAGCAGTTCGCGGATGTCTTTCTCGATCGTGGCACGTGGACAGTAAAACTGCCACACCCGCCACGGCGTCAACCCCAGGTTGGTGACCAACACGTGATACGCGTAACGATGGTCCCGAAACAAAGTCAGTTGCTTGGCCTCCACCGGATCGGACGGCAACGGACGGCGCACCACCACAAACCGATGCGGCTTCTTCCAACCCGTCGGCGTGTAGCGAAACTCCGCCACCTCCCAGCCCTGGCGCAACGCTTGAAAGCGCGCTGCCTGGGCTCGCTGCTTGATCCCGCGATACTCGCGCGCCACGATCACGTAGCCAAGCCCCAGATTCTCGGCCTCGCGGACGAGTCGGCCGGAAAAGTACCCGGCATCGGCGCGCAGCCGAATCCGCGCTCGAGGAAATCCCGGCGGCACCTTCGCCACGCACCGCCGCAGAAAATGCACGACGCCCGTGCGCCACAGCGGTGCCGGCGGTGGAGGCGGAGGGCAACCGAGCGCCAGTTG